>NZ_JBFUFK010000066.1:0-31137 GCF_056403475.1 Rhizobium sp. P2_G9
CCGCCGAGGTTCTTGTCGTCGAACCGACGGGATCGGAAACACACGTCACCGCCCGCCTGGCGGGACATGAGATCACGATCGGATCACGATCGTCTCCAAGCAGCGCTTGACTACCCAGCCCGGAGAACTGCTGGCCGTGAATTTGAATTCCGAGCGCCGGCATTTGTTCGATGCGAGTGGCCAAAGGATCTGAATTGCGGTGACGCCAAGTCCAGTGTGCGCTGCATCCAAAAATCGACTTTTCCAATACTGCAACGCAAAGATTTATTCTTCTTGCCAATGACCCTTGTCAGGGTTATGGTTGTGTATTCTGGATATTTTACTTTATGCGAGTAGTGGAGCCGTCGGGTTGAGGGCTAGGTCGTGACGAATGAACGGACATGACATCGCAAGCAACTCCTGGTCCTGGCTCTGGCCATTTTCCCGGCGCCATGAGGATTTCACACTATGGAACTCCTATCGTATCGGTCTTGCTGTGGAGCTTGATCGTCTTTCGGCGGAAGACAGGGAGAAGGAGACCATCGCCAAGCTGCTCGATGCGGAGCAGCCTCGCAAGACCTGGGAAAACCTTTATGAGGCCGAACAGCGTCTGGCCTTCAAGCGTGACGATGACACGGTCAAGGCTGATTGTGCACGGCGCATGGTCGACGCGGAAAGCCTTGGCGTCAAATCCGTCGACGCATTGCGGGCGCAATTCAACGATCCGGCGGCGACGCCGGCCAGCCGCAAAGCCACCTACCTCAAGCTGCTGGATGAGCTGCAATTCCGCTATGCCAGGCGCCGGCTCGACCGGCAGAAGCGCAAGGAGACCGCGATCTGGCTCAACAATGTGGGGCTTGCCCTGATTGTTTTCGGACTGCTGGTCACGATCGCCGGCTGGATATGGTGGGCGTCGCTCGCCAGTTTCATCGCACAGGTACATCTCTTCTACGCAATCTGGTTCGGCGTGCTGGGCGCGTATTTCTCCCGCTCGGTTTCTATGCGTTCCTCGGTCGCAACGCTCGACTACGACCTGTTGGTGACCGACTATTCGAAATGGAGCGTCGGGCAGCGCCTCATCATTGGCGGAATCGCGGCTCTGGTGATGTATTTCCTCATCGCCGGCAGATTGCTGGCGGGCGATCTCTTCCCCGCGGCGGACTATAGCAAAGCGCTGATAGATAATGCGCAGTCCGGCGCCACCATTCTGGCTATTCCGTCGGCCGGATTTGCCAAACTGCTTATCTGGTCGGTGATTGCCGGCTTCTCGGAGCGGCTGCTGCCGGATCAATTGGCACGGCTTGAAAGCTCCGCCCGCGACAGCAGTCAAGACAAGCCGCATTCATAGACTTGACACCGGCAGCGCTGCCAGCGCCCCGGCGACTTCAGCGAAGCAGAACATGCACCGTTCCTGAGAACCAATGGAGGACTGCGCAATGCCGCTTTACAACCAGACCTTTCTCGACAATGTGACCGACGATTTCCATGCCCTCGGCGGCAACAAGCAGACGGCCGGTATGAAAGCCATCATTGACGGCTTCGAAAAGCACCTCCCCGGCGCCGACCTGCGCTGGCTTGCCTATATGCTCGCCACGGCATTCCACGAAACAGCAGCGACCATGCAGCCCGTCAGGGAAGCCTTCTGGTTGTCGGAGAACTGGCGCAAGAAGCATCTCTCCTACTACCCCTATTACGGGCGTGGCTATGTGCAGCTCACGCACCAGGGGAATTACAAAAAGGCGGGGGATGATATTGGGGTGGATCTCGTCGACAATCCCGACCTGGCGATGGATCCCGGCAACGCCGCGCATGTGATGTTCGTCGGCATGACGGAGGGTTGGTTCCGCAGCGATTCTCACGGGCGGCATACGTTGTCGCGCTATTTCTCCAACGACGTCGATGATCCGGTCGGTGCCCGCAACATCATCAATGGCAAGGAAACCAAGATCGTCGGCGGCAAGGAGACAACCGTCGCTGCGATCATAGCGGGTTATCACGACATCTTTCTCACGGCGCTCAAGGCATCGTCAAAAAAGGCGGCGCCGGCCGTACTGGCGGCTGTTGGACCGACGAACCAGCCACAGGGCGCTGGCACGAGCACCCGCTTCCAGGCCGAACGGGAGCTTTTGCTTGCATTGGCCGGTCCGCTTTCGCTCACCGAGCCGATGATCCATATGCTGGATCTGCGCGATACGAAACGCCCTGCCAGCCATCCTCGTTATTGGGCGATCATCGATTTCGCCAAGCGTTCGGACGAAAAGCGTTTCCATATTTTCGACATGGAAGCAAAGACCGTCGATTCCTACCTGTGTGCCCACGGCAAGGGATCGGATCCGCAAAATACTGGCTTTGCAACGTCCTTCTCCAACGAGGACGGGTCCAACAAATCGTCGCTCGGCGTCTATCTCTGCGCCGAGACCTATCAAGGCGTGCACGGCTATTCGATGCGGCTTGACGGTCTCGAGTCCACGAACGACCAGGCGCGCCATCGCGCCATCGTCGTTCATGCGGCGGATTACGTGACCGACGCTCTCGCAGCCCAGCAACATCATGTGGGCCGCAGCCTCGGCTGCCCGGCGGTCGACGGTCAATACAGCCAGTCGATCATTGATCGATTGAAAGCAGGGTCATTGATGAACGCCTGGAAGGACTGATCGGACCCGCGGACAATCAGCGCGCTCATGCCAGGTCACCTGCGCCGAGCTGGCGTAAGTGCGCGATCGGGCCGGCAGAAAATATCAAACGGCGCGAAACAAGGCTCTTGAAATCTTCCTATGGTTGATGGAAGATCACGGCAGGCATCCAACTTTGAGTAGATCATTCTGATGGCGCCGGACGTGTGTGTCCGGCAAAGGCGCCTCCTATGAAGACTGGCGCAAGGGGGAATGGGCATGGTCGATACCGCAGGACTGCTCATAAAGGTGCGTGGCGACGGTGCAGGCTTTGCCGCGAGCGGACAGTCCCTCAGTCTTGACAGGGAACAGATTCAACCGATCCTGACATTGCCATCTGATGGTGCCGGGCAGGGCGTCGCGGCCGACCGTGGTGCCACCTGGTTCAAGACCGGTGCCTGGGTCAGAAATTCCGACAATCCCTGGGACGACGCACATGCGATCGTCGATCGAAGCCAGGCGTTCGGCGCTGCGGGTGGCCCACCGGTTCTGGCGGTCGAGCCGGATTTTGTGCAACAATGGGATTACAAGGACAGGACCGGCGACCGTGGCATGGCGGCCAGCGCCAGCCCTGCCTGTGCTTTCGATGATCAGGACCCCAGTGGCGGACGCGCCATGGGAACGGATGTGGCCTGGAACGCCGGCCCGGCTTTCAGCCAACTGGCAATGGCGCGGCAGGGCGTGGGCGCCAAGCAGGCCAACATAACCATTGCCCATCTCGATACCGGCTTCGATCCCGCCCATCGGACGAAGCCGCAAGGGATCGTCGACCCGTCCTTGTGGCGCAACTTCGTTGCCGACGGGCATGGACCGAATGATGCCGTCGACCACGCTCCGGCCGGGACGCCGACCAGCAATCGGGGGCATGGCACGGGTACGCTCAGCCTCCTGGCGGGCAACAGGCTGGATGGCACGTCGCCCCACTGGCCGGACTACAAGGATTTCGTTGGCGGTGCGCCGCTGGCGAAGATCATCCCCGTCCGTATCGCCGACTGGGTGGTGCGCTTCTCCGTCGGCACGATGGTGCAGGGATTCGACTACGCGCGCCAGCAAGGCGCGCAGGTGCTCTCGATGAGCATGGGCGGGGTGACCTCCGCCGCGCTTGTCGACGCGGTCAACCTTGCCTACGAGCATGGCGTGGTGATGGTGACTGCGGCGGGCAATAATGTCGCCTTCGTTCCGTCGCCCAAAAGCATCGTCTTCCCGGCGCGTTATCAGCGCGTCCTGGCTGCGTGCGGTGTCATGAACGATGGCCGCGCCTATGCCGGCCTGCAGATCGGCACCATGCAGGGCAATTACGGGCCGAGCGAAAAGATGAAGACCGCGCTCGGCGCCTATACGCCGAACGTGCCGTGGGCGGAGATCGATTGTGGCAAGGTGGTCGACATGGACGGCGCGGGCACATCGGCGGCGACGCCGCAGATCGCCGCCGCCGTCGCGCTCTGGCTGGCTGAGCACTGGGATGTCGTGAAGACTTATTCGGAGCCTTGGATGCGCATCGAGGCCGTCCGTTTCGCACTTTTTTCCAGGGCGCAGAAGACGACGCCGAAAATGGGCGCCAGCGAAACCCTGGAAAAGATCGGGCAGGGAGTGCTCCGGGCAGCGGATGCTCTCAAGGAAAAGCCCCAGCCGGAGGCCGCGTTGAGGAAGCTGAAGCCTGCCGAGGAGGCGTGGGGCTGGCTCAACCTTCTGGTCGGCGGTGGTGCGAGCCTGGCGCCGGCCGGCCCAGTCGCGCAGCAGAAGAACCGCATGCTGGCGCTCGAACTGACGCAGATGGCACAGCGTGTCGCCTCGGTCGATGCAGCCATTCCCGACCCCGGCGCCGACCCCGCGGCGATTCCGGCCGCTTTGCGCAATCGTTATTTGGAAGCCGCGCTCGACGAAGGCAACCCTTCGAAGCCGCTCAAGGCCGTGCTCGAAGCGGCTCTGGGCCGACCTGCGGTCAGTGTCGCCGCGCCAGTTGCAACGCAACCTGCCGCTCCCGTCGTCAAGCGCAAGCCGCGTCCATTGACGCCGCCGAAACGCCGCCTGCGGATCTACGCGCTCGATCCATCGATCGGCAAGCGCCTCGACTCGGTCGGGGTCTATCAGGCCACGCTGTCGCTGCCATGGGACGATCAGCCGGCAACGGCAGAGCCATTGCAGCCGGGACCGGTGGGCGAATATGTCGAAGTGATCGACATCGACCCGGCATCGAACCGGGTCTACGATCCCGTTGATCTTAACGACAAGATTCTGCTGGCGCAGGACGGCCTGTCTCCCTCGGAGGGCAATCCGCAATTTCACCAGCAGATGGTCTATGCCGTGGCCATGACGACGATCGGACATTTCGAGCGGGCGCTTGGCCGCCGCGCGCTCTGGTCGCCGCACTATGCCACACATATCGGCCGCGACGGCGAGCCCAGGATGCAGGCATACGAGGTGCCGCGCCTGCGAATCTATCCGCATGCACTGCGCACGGACAATGCTTATTACAGTCCACAGAAGAAAGCCTTGCTGTTCGGCTACTTTCAGGCCGACAGCCGGCAGGGTGACACGACCACCCCGGGCTCGATGGTCTACTCTTGCCTGTCCAGCGACATTGTGGCGCACGAGACGTCGCATGCGCTGCTGGATGGCCTGCATCGGCGTTTCCAGGAGGCTTCCAATCCCGACGTTCCGGCCTTTCACGAGGGCTTCGCCGACATCGTGGCGCTTTTCCAGCATTTCACCCTGAGGGAGCTGGTCAGCTACACGATTGCACGGGCGCACGGCAGTCTCTCCGCCGCCAATCTGCTGTCCGGCCTTGCCGCACAATTCGGCGAAGGCAGCGGCCGGTCCGGGCCGTTGCGGGACTATGCCAAACCGAACATGGCCGATCTCGACTATGCCAGATGTTTCGAGCCGCATGACCGGGGTTCGATCCTGGTTTTCGCGGTCTATGAGGCGTTCCTGGCAATCATCGCACGCCGCACCGAAGACCTGATCCAGCTTGCGACGGGTGGCACCGGTGTGCTGCCGGACGGTGTCCTGCACCCTGGACTGGTCGAACGCCTGACCGACGAAACGGCAAAGGTTGCCGCGCAAATGCTGACCATGTGCATTCGCGCGCTCGACTACTGTCCGGCCGTGGATATCACGTTCGGGGAATATCTGCGCGCCATCATCACCGCCGATATTGCGGCCTTCCCCAAGGATCCGCTGCACTACCGCCTGGCCTTCATGGAGTCTTTCCGAAAATGGAAATTGCTGCCGCGCGATGTACGGACCGTCTCCGAAGAAACGCTTTCCTGGGACACGCTGGAGGACCCGACGCCAGGATGGATGCATGACCTGCTGAATGGCATCGACCTGGGCTGGGATCGGACGCTCACACGCTCCGAAATATTCGCGCTCAATGAGAGCAATCGCTGGAAATTCTGGTCGGCGATGAAAAAGGTTTTTGCCGACGACCCGGATCTTTACCGGCAGTTCGGATTGCTGAAAGGGCTGTCCCGCTACAAGGACGACGGGACCTTGCTGAAAAAGGCAGAGGAGGGCGGTTCGACCTTCGACGTGTTCAGCGTTCGCCCGACACGCCGCATCGAGCAGGATGGCTCGTTCCGGACGGAACYGATCGCCGTCGTCCATCAGCGCGTTCCGGCGCGTCTCGACGGCACTGTTGCGGTGGACGGCGTGCAGCCCGGCGAGAACTTCTTCTGGTTCCGGGGCGGCGCGACCGTCATTCTCGATCCGCGCAAGGGGCATGAAGAGATCCGCTATTCGATCATCAAGAATGTCGGCAGCACGGAGCGGCAGAAGCGGCAGGCGCAAACCGCAAACGCCAACCACCTGTCGCCGCTGCGCGCGCTCTATTTCGGCGACACGGCGTCCGAACCGTTCGCTCTGCTGCATGCCAGCCACGGGGATCATGATTATGGCTAAGACATCGAGGAAGTCGAAGACATCCGATCCTTCTGCGGCGGCATCGGCCGTCTCCGCGACAGCACCTGCTCCTTCCGCGGCGGTGCCTGCAGCGGCCGGCAAAACGCCGGCGCTGACCGTGCGCCACTACTGCCAGGGTATCGGCGACTGTCATCTGCTGACGTTCCGCAAAAACGACGGCTCGTTTTTCCGCATGCTGATCGATTGCGGCATTCATTCGTCGGTCAGCGGTGGCTCCGATCTCATCAGGGACATTGCCGCTGATGTCAAAGCGGCATCTGGCGGCAAGATCGACGTGCTTGTGGTGACCCACGAACATTGGGACCACGTTTCAGGTTTCCTGAACGCTGCGGCGGTGTTTTCCGAAGGTTTCACTGTCGGCGAAGTCTGGATGGCATGGAGCGAGAATCCGAAAGACCCCGACGCAATCGCCTTCGATAAATTCAAGGGCGAAGCGCTTTCGGCCCTGCAAGGCGCGAGCCTGAAGCTGGATGCTGACCGAGACGCGAATAGCTATCTTTCCGGGCTGCGCGATGGTTTGCAGTCGGTCATGGGCTTCCAGTTCGGCGCCGCCGGCGAAAAAGTGCGCGCCGCGCGCAACGCTGCGGCAGCCCTGTCGAAAAACCAACCGCCTGTTTATCTGGGACCGGAGACCGCACCGTTTTCCGTCCCCGGCCTGCCGAATGTCCGGATCTACGTGCTCGGCCCGCCGCGCAAAAAGGACGCGTTGCGGCTGGAGACGCAGGCCAGCGAAATGTATCCTTTGGCCGGCCAGGCCCTCGGGGCATTCCTGCGGCCGCTGAGTGCTGGTCTTGCCGCTGCGGACAATACGATCGAGGCCTGGGTGGATGACGCCCTGCCATTCGATCCTCATATCGGCACCGATCTCGCTGCAGTTCTCGCCGGCGACGTGAAGGGCGATGTCGCCGACTTTGTCCGGAGCAACTATTCGAAGCCTCTCGACAGCGGCCGCCGCAAGCCAAAGATCAATGACGACGCTGCGACGGACCAGTCGTGGCGACGTATCGACGCCGATTGGCTGGGACTTGCCGCCGATCTTGCGATGCAGCTTGATCGCGGCGTCAACAATACCAGCCTGGTGCTGGCGTTCGAGATGCTGGACACAAAGAGGGTCTTCCTGTTCCCGGGGGATGCCCAGGTCGGCAGCTGGCTAAGCTGGCAGGACGTCAAATGGACTGTCGACGAAAAGCAGATAGACGCCCCCGATCTGATGGCGCGGACGGTCTTCCTCAAAGTCGCCCATCACGGCAGCCAGAACGCGACGCTGGAGAAAAAAGGGCTTGATCTGATGGTCGACCCAGACCTCTCGGCGTTCATTCCCGCCAACAAGCAGGATGCAAAAAACGTTGGTTGGGGCGAAATGCCTTACGATGCCATTCTCAACGCCTTGGAGACGAAAACCAGCGGCCGTATCATCCGAGCCGATGACGAATGGTTGGCGACCGAGAATGCTGCGCCGGAATTCCTTTGTCCGTCAGGTTCCGTTCTGGCGGTTCGAAGTACCGTTCGCGATCCTCAGCGCGGCAAAGGGGGCTTGTGGGTGGAGCTCGACCTCGCCTGAAGCCCGCAAGCGTGCAGCCACTCGTCATAGGGAATCACGATGTGACCAGGAATGTACTCGGGTGAACCGGCCAGCGGGTCTTGCCGGCGCGCCGGGCGGGATGCAGCTGGAGCGCCGCATCAAGCAGGAACACCCTGACACGCCTCGATCAAACGCTGGGCATTCTCGGGTCTTGCCTCGCGTTTTCCCTGCTCGATTTCGAAGGCGACCTCGACGACCCGCCTGTTCACCGGCGCGTCCTGCCCGTGTTCTCTGAGCTTGTCGACGACCCAGCCGTTGACCTCCTGCACCTCGGCCCGGCGGCCCTTGCGCCAATCCTGCAGTGAGGTGGTCAGCGTGTCGGGCTGCGAAAATATCGTCAGAACCTCTTCGAAAATCTGGTCGACATAACGCTCCGGATGGTTGGCGGTCATTGGCGGCATGCCGATGATCGGGACGATCCTGGCGCCGTCCGCCAAGGCGGCATTCATCGCCTCGTAGCCGGCTGTGCGCATGACGTCGAGCATGCCCGGCCACCGTGCCGCGTCGCCGAGCGGCAGGTTGAGGATCGCCGAGGGGATCAGTTCGGCGGCATTGACCACCAGCTTCATCCATTTCGCCGAGCGGATGTCGTCGGTGACTTCGACGCGGCCGGCATTGCGTAGCAACCTGGCCACCGTCTCGACGCGCGGCTGGGTCGCGGGATCGAGCGCGCCGAGCGCAAACCAGGATGTGTCGCGATCGTTCTGCCGGTTGGTGACGCCGGGCGTCCACATATTCGAGGCGATCTCGATGACGGCGCCGATGGTGCGCTCCCGCCCGGCTATCGCGGCGATGTCTTCATGGGTCATGCCGTTCTGCAACCCGACGATCAGCCCATCGGGGGCGAGGCAGGGCTCGATAAGCTGCGTTGCCCATTTCGTGTCATAGGCCTTGACGACGAGGACAACGAGATCGAACGGTTCCCTGATTTCGGCCACCTGGCAGAGATGCAGCGCCGGCACCTTGGCATTGATCGTTCCGCTGGGCAGATTGACCGTGATGCCGTGCTCGCGAATGGCCTCGACATGGGCCGGCCACTGTTCGATGAAGGTGACATCGAGCCCGGCCAGCGCAAAATCCGCACCGATCGACGCGCCCTGGGCACCCGTTCCCAGGAACGCGATGCGAGGCCCTGTTGCTCCATCCCAAGCCATGATTGTCCCTCTCCCATGTCTTTCGACCACGTTGCTGTGGCCGTTGTCTCCTTGAGCAAGCTGGACCGGCGCTCAGGCTGACGCTTGGGAAAAGATTCTCATTTCGAGAAAGCAGCGAGAGCCAGGCTTGGTTTTGTCCGGCGGAATTGAAGCATGACAAATTAGCCGCGGGGCGGCACGGAAGGATTTGAGATAATCATGGCAGGTTGAAATCAGGCGTGCCGGCCGGCGACGCGCCGTCCAGTGATGACATGAGCGGCGAGCACCGCTGCGACCTCGGTTGTCGGCTTGGACACCAGGGAAAGCGTACGACTGCAGTCAGGCGCTGTCCGAATTGTTCTTACGTGAGGGCGTGCCCTCGCTCGCCTCGTCACACAAATCATCCCAACTATGGCAAACAAAAGGCCTCGCACACTCAGCGAGCCAGTCGCGAATCCAGCTCCACCATATCTTCATCTGCTTCCTCCCCCAGATGAATCTCAGCACAGGTGGGTGCGGAGGCTTTCTTTGAATTTACCGTAAGACGCCGCGACTTGAAGTCTGTGAAATGCCGTACGCGCCCTGCCACCCAGCCCAATCATCTTGGTGGCGATGGGCACAGCCCACCAGCCATTTCGCACCGATAGCCTTCGCAAACGAACAATAACATTGTCTGGCCAAGCAGCGCCTCGATCGAGGTCAAAGATTCTCATTTCGAGAAAATTGCAGGCCAAGCCAGGCTGCTTTGTCTGGCAGATTGCCTCTCGACAAGCCGTCCGCAGGGATGGCGTGGGAGGAATCGGGATCATTATGGCAAAGGTAAAAGCGAGTGCGCCGCCGGGCGAAGCGCTGTCCAACGACGATATCGGCGTCGAAACTCGCCTCGAAATGTTTCGGCTTCAGGTTGAGATTCGGGACTGTGAAAAACGAGCCCATGATCTTTTCCTGCAGAACCTGATCAAGGGCACCAGCCACCTTTCGCTCGGCCAGGAGGCGATCGCCGCCGCCTTCGGCAGCGCCATGCAGCGAAGCGACAAATCCTTCTGCACCTATCGTGGCCATGCACACACGCTGGCGCGCGGCGTCGGCATGGAAAAGGTGCTTGGCGAGCTGATGCTCAGGGATGTCGGCCTGATGCGCGGCAAAGGCGGATCGATGCATCTGACCTCCATCGACCATGGGGTCATGGGCTCTTATGCCATTATCGGCGCGCATCTGCCGATCGCCTGCGGCTCTGCCTGGCGAGCCCAATATCTTGGCAATGACGATGTCGCTGTCTGCTTCTTCGGCGACGGCACGACCAATATCGGCGCGTTCCACGAGGCGCTGAATTTCGCGGTGATCTGGAAACTGCCGATCGTCTTCGTCTGCGAGAACAATCTCTACATGGAATATACGCCGATCGGCGATGTCACCGCGGTTGCCCATCCGGCAGGCGACCGTGCCGCGGCCTATGGGCTGGAGCGGATCGTCGTCGACGGCAACGATGCAGACGTCGTCTATCGCACTGCCCAGACAGCCCTGGAGAAGGCGCGGCGCGGCGACGGCCCATCACTGATCGAATGCCTGACCTATCGCCATTCCGGCCATTCCCGCGCCGACCCGGCGAAATATCGGCCCGAGGGTGAACTGGACCGCTGGCTGGAGCGCGATCCGATCAAGATCTACCGGCAACGTCTCTCCGATTTCGGCATCGCGCCGGAGGAAATCGCCCGGATCGAAGCGCAGAGCAAGGAGAAGGTCGAGGAGGCAACCGCCACATGCAAGGCGTCGCCGCCGGCGCCCGAGACGATCCTGACCGCAGATGTATATGATGATGGAGGCTGGGCATGGCGGAACTGACCTATCGCGATGCGGTCGTGCGCGGCATCGCGCAGGAAATGCGTCGGGACGAGCGCGTCGTGTTCCTCGGAGAAGACATCGGCAAGGCGGGCGGCGTGTTCAAGGCGACCGTCGGCCTGTTCGACGAATTCGGTCCTCGCCGCATACGTGACACGCCGATTTCCGAACAGGCCATTCTGGGCGCCGCCATGGGTGCCGCGATGACCGGCCTGCGCCCGATCGCAGAAATCATGTTCTCCGATTTCATCGCCGTCTGCTTCGACTATATCGCCAACGAATTCCCCAAGACGCGCTACATGACCAACGGCCAGGTGTCCGTGCCGCTGGTCGTGCGCACCGGCAACGGGGCAGGGGTGCGCTTCGGCGCGCAGCATTCGCAATCGGTCGAGAACTGGTCGATGATGATCCCGGGCCTCAAGGTCGTGGCGCCATCTTCGCCTCTCGATGTCGTCGGCCTGATGGCGGCCGCGATCCGCGACAACAACCCGGTGATCTTCCACGAGCATAAGGGGCTTTACGCCAGCAAGGGCGAGGTGCCGGACGGCGAGATCGTCGACACGCTCGGCACGGCGAAGATCCTGCGGCCGGGAAAGGATTGCACCATTGTTGCTTTGGCGATGATGGTTCCACGGGCGCTCGAAGCGGCCAGGCGCCTTGCGGACGAACATGGCATCGATGCCGAGGTGATCGATGTGCGCTGCCTGGTGCCGCTCGATACGCAGACGATACTGGGATCGGTGGTCAAGACCGGCCGCCTGTTCACCGTGGAAGAAAATCCACGGCTTTGCGGCTGGGGCGCAGAGATCGTCTCGATCGTCGCTGACGAGGTGTTCTGGGATCTCGACGGCCCTTGCGTGCGGATCACCACGCCGCATATCCCGTTGCCGGCCGCGGATCATCTGGAAGACATCGCGCTTCCCTCTGCCGACAGGATCGTCGAGCGGATCAGCCGCGTGATGAACGGAGGCTGAGATGGGCGCCAACATCATCATGCCGCAGCTCGGCGAAACCGTCGCCGAAGGTAAGATCGTCAGCTGGTTCAAGAAGCTCGGCGACAGCGTCAATGCCGGCGACAGGCTGTTCGAGGTCGAGACCGACAAGGTCACGATCGATGTCGAAGCGATCGATGCCGGCACGATCACGGAAATCCGGATCGGCGACGGGGTGACGGCTCCGGTCGGAACGGTTGTTGCCGTGCTGGGGGACGCTTCCGCCGCCACAGCGCCAGTCGCAACCGAACATCCAGCCAACAGCCAGATCAAACCGCCGAAGCAGGCTGCACCAGCCCTGTCTGCGTTCGAGGAAGTGCGCACGGCAAGGGGTCTGTTCGGCAAGGCATTGCAAGACGGCCTGCACATCACGCCACTGGCACGCCGTCTGATTGCCGAACAGGGGCTCGACCTCAAAGGCCTCGTTGCCGATGGCAAGAACAGAGGGCTCAGCCGCGTCGCCGAGAAAGATGTTCGAGCCTATGCGGCAGAGCGGCCACTCGTCCGTCCCGAAGCCCAACGGTCGCTGCAGCCGCAGGCATCGCAAGCCGGTTCGGTGGTTTCGCCAGCGGTTGCACCTCCAATAAGCCTCACCGTCGGACCGCGCGACGAGGTCGTTGCCTTCTCCACCATTCGCCAGAAGACGGCGGATCGACTGGCGGAAAACTGGCGAACCATTCCGCATGTCTTCCAGGCTTTGGAAGTGGATTTCACCGCGATCGATTTCGTTCGCAAGGCGCGCAAGGACGGTTTCAAGGCCGAGCATGGCCTTTCGCTAACCTTCCTGCCCTTCATTACGCGCGCGGTTTGCATCGCATTGCGCGAGTTTCCCGACATCAACGCCCGCACCGACGGTACACGCCTGGTCCGTGGCAAAGACGTTCACATTGGCATCGCGGTCGATCTCGACCATAAGGGCCTTGTCGTGCCGGTGCTGAAGCATGCTGATGAACTGACGGCCCCTGGCATAGCCAAAGGCATCGGCCGTCTGGTCGAGAAAGCGCGCGCCGGCAAGCTAGGTGCCGACGACATGGCAGGCGGCACCTATTCCATCACCAATAACGGCGCGTTCGGAACCCAGTTCACCGCCCCGATCATCAACGCGCCGCAGGTGGCGATCCTCTCCACCGACGCGATCCGGCTCCGTCCCGGTATCGTCTCGACTCCGGCCGGCGATTTTATCGCACCCAGGATGCTCGGCATGGTGGGGCAGAGCTTTGATCACCGCGCCTTCGACGGCGCCTATTCGGCTGCCTTCCTGTCTCGGCTGAAGACGGTGCTCGAAACACGCAACTGGGAGCAGGAATTCGCCTGACGCCAGAAGACAAATCCGCTGCCGGGCGACAGCGGTGACAGACAATCGGAGGAATTTGCCTTGAAATACAACAGTCCCTATTCGACCGCCGCTTTCGGAACCCAAGCCAAGGACTGGGAGCAAGGCATCGACTACCACCGCCTTTCCAAGGACAGGCTGAAGCGCGCGCAGGAGGCCATCCGCTATGCCGGTCTCGGTGGCGTGCTCTGCTTCAATTTCGACAACATCCGCTATGTCACCGCCACGCATATCGGCGAATGGGCGCGCGACAAGTTCTTCCGTTATGCGCTCTGCCCGGCCGAAGGTTCTCCCTATCTTTGGGATCCTGCGCCGCCCGCCAAACGCATTTCATCACCCTGGATTGCCGACAATGTTGCTGCACCCATCACCACCATGCAGGGCGCGATCCCGCCTGGCATGAATGTCGCCAGGGATTTCGCTCGGCAGATCAAAAAGGCGCTTGTCCAATACGGCATCGACAAGGAGCCGCTCGGCATCGACATCATGGAACTCGGCATGATCCGGGCGCTGGAGGCCGAAGGTATCGAAGTCGTCGACGGCCAGCAGGCGCTGCTCGATGCCCGCGAGGTCAAGACCGCCGACGAGATCGAATTGTTGAAGATGGCGGCGGGCATGGTCGACGCCACCTATGTCGATATCGCCCGCGCCATCCGCCCCGGCACCAAGGAAAACGAACTGGTGGCGATTGCCAACGACCGCCTGTTTCGCATGGGCTCGGAGCGCGTCGAATGCGTCAATTCCGTTTCCGGCCGTCGTGGCCGGCCGCATTCGCACACCTTTTCCGACCGCATGATCCAGCCCGGCGACATGATCTTCCTCGACATCATGCATTCGTTCAATGGCTACCGGACCTGCTACTATCGCACCTTCATCTGCGGCGAGCCGAACAAGCATCAGATCGACGCCTATGAAACCGCCTCCAAATGGATCAGCGCCTCGATCGACATGATCAAGCCCGGCGTGACCCCGGACGAAGTGGCGGCCGTCTGGCCCGACGCGCACGAATTCGGCTACCGCGACGAGGAGGAAGCCTTCCTCCTGCAATATGGCCACGGCGTCGGCCTGTCGCTCTGGGAGCGGCCGATCTTCTCGAAACGCTTCCGCGGCCAGAACACGTCGCTCAAGGAAGGCATGGTCTTCGCACTCGAAACCTGGAAGGGCGCCGAGGATGGCTCGGGTGCGGCGCGTATCGAGGAAGAGGTGGTCGTCACCAAGGATGGCTGCGAGATCATCACCAACTTCCCGTCCGATCGCCTGATCTCATGCGGCCTTCCAGGCTGCGAAGTGTTCTGAGCGGACATTCGGACCTCGGAGAGACACGGCATGGCGAGCATGAGGCAAAATCCGCAGGCAAGGCTGCCGGTGACACTGGTCACCGGCTTTCTTGGCAGCGGCAAGACGACGATGATCAATGCCGCCCTGAAGTCTCCCGACCTCGCCAGGACCGTCGTCGTGGTCAACGAGTTCGGCGAGGTCGGCCTGGATCATTCACTGGTCGCCAATTCGAACGATGCCGTGATCGTGCTTGAGAACGGCTGTCTCTGCTGCACCGTGCGCAGCGATCTCGTCACCACGCTCAACGAGCTCTATCAATCCCGACTTGCGGGCCGTATCGCCGCGTTCGACAACGTCGTCATCGAGACATCCGGTCTCGCCGAGCCCGGGCCGGTGGTGCAGGCCTTCCTTTCGGAACCGACGCTGGATGGACTCTACCGCGTGGCAAGCGTCGTCACGTTGGTCGACGCGGTCAATTGGGGCGGCACCAGCACCAATCATGAAGAGGCCATCCGCCAGGTGGCGCTGGCAGATCAGATCCGCGTCACCAAGCTCGATCTGGCCGATCCGGCCGCGGCGGAGGATCGGCTTGCGGAGCTGAGACGGCTGAACCCGGCTGCCGATATCGCGGCGATGGACTGGTCCACGCCTGCCATCGCAGCCCTGCTGACATCGCCTGGCTTCGACGCGGCGGATCCGCGCGCCAACCCGCTGCCGTGGCTGTCGCTCTCACGCTATCGGGCGCAGGAGGTCGAACCGGGTCATGTCTGCGACGAACATTGCCATCATGCGCATGGCCATCATCACGAATTCGGCACCAAGGAAATCGAATCTTTCGTCCTGCTTCGCGATCACCCGATGTCGCGGGCCGAGCTGCAATTCCTCCTCGATGGGATAACGCAGAATCTCGGCCCCGGCTTGCTCCGAGTGAAGGGGCTGGTCAACGTGGCTGAGGAACCGGGGCGTCCGGCTGTGATCCAAGGCGCCCAGCATCTGCTGCACACCATGACCTGGCTCGATGCCTGGCCCGATGCCGACGAGCGCACGCGCGTGGTGTTCATCACCCAGGGCATCGCAAGGGATAGCCTGAAGGACGTTATCGAATTGCTCGATCGCATGAGCGAGCGGACCTTCAGGGCACGGCAGAAAGCACGGGCGCAACGCGCTGGCGATTGAACGCTTGATCCGGCTCGGATCAGCGACCCGTCCCTGACCGATATCAATAATATCCGGCGTCGCGCATCACGCGGTCGACGCGATTTTGCGCGCGATCAAGGGCGTCCTGATCGGAGATATCCCCTTTCAGCGCCGCATAGATTTCCTCGCCCAAAATTTCCTCGATATTGTGATATTCCGGAATTGGCGGCCTTTGCCAGTTCTGCAGCTTGTTCTTTTTGGCCAGGCGGTCGACGAAACGGACGATCGGCGTGCTGGCGGCCGCTTCCGGGTCGGCGCTGACGGAAAAGCGCGGCGCGACCGGAAAGCCGTTCTTAACATATTCCTTCATTGCAGACGGCGATGCCATCCAGGATATCGCATCGAAGGCGAGCTTGGCCCGCGCCGGCGGCAGCGAATGCGGGATCATCAGCAGGAACCCGCCGATCGGGTTGACGCTGGCGCCGCCCGGACCATGCGGCTGGGCGAGATATTCCACCTTGCGCTTCACCACCGAACGGATGTCATATTCGAAGCGGGCGGCGCGCATGGTCCAGGTATAGGCCATGGCGGCATGCCCGGTCATGAAATATTCGAGCCCGCGGTTCCAGTCGATCGTCATGATATCGGGGGGCGAGATCGCCAGCAGCCGATGCATGAAATCGAGCGTCTTGCGGCCTGCTTCGCTGCTGAGGCGAGGGCGCATCTGCTCGCCTGAGAGCAGCGAATAATCCATATAGAGCCGCGTCGTCGGCAGGTTGATAGGGGCGCTGCCGCAGCAGGCCATGAAGAACATGAAGGAATGGGCGATCGGCATGCCCTGAGCCGCATTCCAGACGACGCCGTTCAGGCCGCGATGCGGCTGGTGCAACTGTTTGCCGACCTCTATCACCCGGTCGAAACTCGTCGGCGGCGGCAGCTTGTAGGCTTCGCACAGGTCTTTCCGGATGGCGAGCGTCTCCACCGTGCAGTAGATCGGGATGCCGTATTGGATCTTGTTCCAGGAACCGGTCGCCCAGATATTGGGATGGAAATCCAGCGGGTTGATGCCGCTCTTTTCCAGGAATTGCGTCAGTGGTTGGCAGACATCCCGTTTCACCGCCTCGCCAAGCCAAGGCATGTTGACGGCGATGACATCGTATTTGCTGTGCTTGCGCCGGGCGTTTTCGAGCACCTCTTCGCGGAGCTTGGGCAACGGCAGCAGCGTAAAGTTCTTTCGCGAGGATAGCTTGGCGCGGAAATCCGACCACATATCTCGCATCGAGGCGAAATAATTATCGTCATGCAGCAGGAACTTCAGGTCTTGCCCGGCATCCTGACGGCTCTCGATGATTTCGAGCGGCGGAATGATCTGGCCGGCGAGATAGGAGCCACCGAAATAATAATCTTCCTCGTCGTCATCGCCCGACTTCAGCCCGAACGTTTCGGCCAGCAGCGCCTTCACCTTGCGCGCATATTCGGTGAAATTCTCGATCATGCGCTTGCTGGGGATGACGTAAAAGGTCTTCGACCCGGGCGCGCGCTCCTGCTGCTCGACCTCTCCCAGTTCGATCAGCTTATGGATGCGGCGCATGGCGCTGGCAAAAGGCACCTCAGCGGATTGTGCCAGCGACGACATCGTCACCGGCTGGCTGCGCAGGTAGCTGCGCATCAGGAACAACACCATGTTCCAGTTCGGGTCCGGCTCGGCCATCGGCAGCAGATGGTCATAGGGAGTGCGCATCCGCTCGAGGAAGCTGATGATCCGCAAAAGCTCGTATTCGGTCATGTACCGGCCTCCCCACCGGACGTCATGATGTCATCTCGATGACGCAAATCAAGATGCCAGCGGGATCCCCCGCCGGTCACAGGAATCCAGTTTCGGCGACTATTGCCTCGGCGGAAACTGCAAGATCACTGAGGCAGGTGACTATCCGGTGGCCGCATCGATCCGCGGAACAGCGCTGACGAGATCGAAGAAATGGATATCGATGTCCTTTTCCAGGAACTCCATGCGGTGCTGCCACAGCCATTGAGATTCGGGCAGAGCGCCGTTGACGTCGAAGTCGGTCTTGCTCAGCCATTGCTCGTAAATCATCAATCGGCACGGATGGTCCGGATCGGCATGCAGATGCATTGCCAGACAACAGGGATTGTCGAGGCTTGGGGCAATCACGCCCTGCAGTTCATCGATCAATTGCGCGAGCCGGTCGGGTCGCGCCTGGAGGAATGTGAGCACTCCGATCATCAAAGCCTCCCTTCTTTGATCTCCTCATCCTAGGTGGGCACCAAGCAGGTACCGAGCGAAATATTCTCAAAATGAGAATTTATCGATCACCGGATGGTGGCGGTGCTGGGCTAAACCTGTCAGCGACAAGCGGGAGGGCAACATGGACGCGCGCAGAATTCGCACCGTAGGCTGGATCGGTCTGGGGAAGATGGGGCTGCCGATCTGCAGGCGATTGATGGCCGCCGGTATCGCCGTGACGGTTTTCGCGCGCAATGATGCCTCTGCAGCGAAGGCCGAAGCCGAAGGGTTCGCCGTCACGCGCAACCTGGCGGAACTCGGCAACGCCGATGCGATCATCTCTGCCGTGCCGGATGATGCCGCACTTTCGGGAATCATGACTCCCGATTTCCTGGCTGGGCTCCGTGCTGGCCGTATATTCATCGACATCTCGACAGTGTCGCCTTCGATTTCCGCCGAAATCGCCGGGAAACTTGCGCTGACGGGGACGCACTATCTTCGCGTCCCGGTCTCCGGCTCCACGGTTCATGCGGCGTCCGGCCAGCTGACAGCCATGGTGTCCGGCCCAAGATCGGCCTTCGACGACGCGCAGGCGCTTCTGTCCGTCTTTTCCGCCAGGCAATTCTACCTCGGGCCAGCGGAGCAGGCGCGCTACCTGAAACTTGCCATCAATTCGATCCTGGCGGCGAACTCGGCCCTGATCGCGGAGGCCCTGGCGATCGGGGAGGCGGGCGGGCTCGGCCGGTCCGATATGCTCGATGTCATGACGCAGAGCGCTATCGCGACGCCGCTGCTCGGTTACAAGAAGGACGTCTTGATCAGGGGTGACTATCCGGCCGCTTTCACGGTCAGCCAGATCATCAAGGATCTCGATCTCGCGCTGGGTGCGGCACGCGCCGATCACATCCCGGTTCCGGTCAACGCGCTCGTCCGGCAGCGCTTCGAACAGGCCTATGCCGAAGGATTGGGAGATGCCGACTTCTTCTGCCTGGCAGGAGCGCCGAAAGCCTAGTCGAGGTCGATCAACCCAACCACATGCTCTGCTATGGCCAGGGATGAGGTCAGGCCGGGGCTTTCAATGCCGAAAAGCTGGACCAGGCCCTTCATTCCGTGTGTTTCCGGCCCGGCGATGAGGAAATCGGCTTCCGGCTCGCCCTGTCGGGAGAGTTTAGGCCGGACCCCGCAATAGAGCGGGTTAAGTTCGCGCTGTGCAATACCCGGCCAATACCGGCTGACTGCCGTCCTGAAATGCTCACGGCGTCTATCGTCCAGGCTATAGTCCACCGTCTCGATCCATTCCACATCCGGCCCGAAGCGCATCGTGCCCTGGAGATCAAGCGTCAGGTGAACGCCGAGACCGCCAGGCTCGGGCACGGGATAGACCAGATGCCGAAACGGGGATTTGCCGCCGGCCCCGTAATACATGCCTCGTGCAAAGCGTGTCTCGGGCGCTTGCCAAGCCGTCGGCGCTTCGATCCGACTGCCGAGCTCAGAAGCCCGGAGCCCGGCGGCATTGATGAAGGCGGCACAGCTGAAGCTGTAATGTTCACCGCCTTCGCCTGACGTCTCTACGATATAGCCATTCTGCCCAGCCCGGACGGCGAGAACTGTCGTGTGGAAGACAATTGATCCACCTTGCGCCTCCGTATCAGCAAGCAGCGCACCCATATAAGCGCGGCTGTCGAATATGCCAGTGCCAGGCGAAAAAAGCCCGCTCTCGCAGACCAGCTCCGGCTCCAGTTCACGAATCTGATCTCGAGAGAGCCGTCGTAGAGACGTCACGTCATTGGCAACCGCATTCGCCTCGATGGCCGCCAACTTTCCGTCCTGCTCGGAAGAGCCGGCGACGATCAATTTGCCGCAAATCCGATGCGGGACATCGCTACGGATGAGATAATCCACCAGCATGTCCCGACCCTGGCGGCATAGACGCGCCTTCAGGCTGCCGGGTGAATAGTAAATCCCGGCATGGATGACCTCGGAATTGCGGCCGCTCGTCTCCAGGCCGAAATCGGCATTGCGCTCGATGACGAGCACCTCGTGCCCGCGCAGTGCAAGCGCACGCGCGATCGCCAAGCCAATCGCTCCGCCGCCGGCGATGACACATTCGACCGAGTCCATTGCTTCTCCCTTGGTGAAGCAGAGCCCGGTTCAGACCAAGCGGTCGATCATGGCTGTGCGTTCTGCGGCTTCGCCCGCCAGAGGCGGTGGGGCGTATTCTCTTCATAGCCGAGCTTGTCGAAGCTTGCGACCTCGAGAATCTGCCCCCAGGGTGCCCGGAAGTAGATCCAGTTGAACCCGGCCAAAGGTCCGGCTTCGACGAGATTGGGACCATCGAGCATTTCTACGCCTTGCACCCGCAAGCGTTCCGCCGAGGCATGAACGTCATCGACCTCGAAGCAAAGGTGCATGCCGCCGACTTCCGAAGAGCGCTTGGGCCGCGACTCATTTTCGCCGGCATATTGGAAAAGCTCGACGCTGGTCCCTTCTCCGCAGCGCAGGAAGACCAGGTCGCGAATGGTCGATTGCGCCGAGGCGCCCAGCTTGTTCTTCATGAAATCCTGGTCGACATCGAACGGCCCGGTGCGGAACACCTCGATCGCGCCGAAGACGGCCTTGAAGAAGGCGATGCCCTCTTCGATATCCGGCACGGTGATGCCGATATGGTGCATGCCACGAACTTTCTCCGCCATGAAATCCTCCTGTCAAAAATGCGATTTGAATTCACCTGGAGCATCTGTGGCTCATGCCGCCGGAATACCGAGCGGCCGCAATGACCGATTTAAACATCACGCCGTGCGTCTGCGGACCGCCGTGTAGATCAGCGCTGCGACCACGATCAACAGGCCCTGGAACAGATATTGGTAAGTCTGCGTCAGGCTCAGGAAGGTGATGGCGCTCAAAACCTCCGTCAGCAGGACGGCGCCGAGAACGGTTCCGATGAAAGTTCCGCGCCCGCCGGTGAGGCTCGTGCCGCCCAGCACCACGGCCGTGATGCTGGCAAGCGTATAGCTGACGCCCTGGCGCGGATCGCCAACGCCGATCTGGGTCATCAGCATGACCGCGCCGAGGCCGGTCAACACCGAGCAGGCGACATAACCCGCGATATAGACCAGATCGACACGCGTACCGATCCTGCGCGCCGACTCCTCGTTCGAGCCGACCGCCCGCAAGCGCCATCCGGCCTTCGTCCGGCGCAGGATATATTCGGCAGCCAGGGCCACGGCCACCAGGACGAGGAAGGCGACGGGGAACGGCCCCCACTGCCAGTTGATCCAGTCGGTGACGTCCGAATTGATATAGCCGTCCGGATTGTCCCGCAGCAGGAAGCTCAGGCCCTGAATGGCGATATACATGGCAAGCGTCGCGGCGATCGGCGTGAAATTCGCGTAGCGTATCAGCAGGCCGTTCACGGTACCCGTTATGAAAGCACCCGTGAACATCAGCACGAAGCCCGTCACGATCATCACAGCCGATTGATCGTCATTGACGAAGAACGAGGCTATGACGACAAGGAACCCTGCAAGCGGCCCGACGGACAGGTCGATGCCGCCCATCAGCAACGCAACCGTCTGGCCAAGCGCGATGAAGCCGAGCGCCGTCGCCAGCAGGAAGATGTTGTAGATGTTGTAGACCGAGAGGAAGTTGTCGTTCTGGCCGTTGACATAGAGGCCTAGAAGCACGGTGACCATCGCCAGCGGCACGGCCGGCGCATTGTCGGATTGCAGGAAATGCCGCAGCCCTTTTGCCTGCGACACCACTACTGTTGAAGCGCTTTCGACGCCGTGCGTGTCCGCCTTGACCGCGGCGGCGACGATCCGCTCCTCCGTGACATCCTCCCCGGTCACGATCTCGACGACATGCCCGCGCGACATGACGACGACCTTGTCGCAAAGGCCTTCAAGTTCGACGGCATCGGAGGAGTTGACGATGACAGGCGTGCCCGCGTCTGAGACATCGCGCAGGATGCGATAGATTTCGAAACGCGCGCCGACGTCGACGCCCTGTGTCGGTTCGTCGGCGACAATGAGACCGGGTTTCGACAGCAGCGCCCGTGACATGACCACTTTCTGCTGATTGCCGCCGGAAAGCGACAGGATCGGTGCCTCCATGCTTGGCGCCTTGACCGCCAGTTCGCCGAAGATGGATTTGACCTGCTCATGCTCTTTCCGGCGGCTCATGATGCCGCCCACGGCAAATTTCTCCAGCGCCGAGAAGGTCGCGTTTTCGCGCACGGTCAGGCCGCTTGCGACACCTTCGCGATGCCGGTCGGAGGGCATGAAGGCGGCCTCGTGCATCAATTGCTGCTGATTGAGCCTGCGGCCATGCAAGGTGATGGTGCCTTCTGCCGACTGCAGGCCGGCCAGCACGCGCATCAGTTCCGACTGGCCGTTGCCGGCAACGCCTGCGACGCCGACGATCTGGCCGCGCGGCACATCGAAGCTGATATTGCGGATCTCCTTGCCGCAGAGGCCGGCGACCGAAAAGGCCATCTCCTCGGCTGCGCGTTCAGACTTCGGCGGGAAGGCCGCTTCGAGCGTACGGCCGACGATCAGGGCGACCAGCTCGGCGTCGCTGATGTCGTCCACCAGTGCCGACCCGCGCACGCGTCCGTCGCGCAGCACCGTGACGCGGTGGGCAATCTGGCGGATCTCGGCGAGGCGATGGGTGATGTAGATGACCGAGGTGCCGGCTTTGACGATCTCGCGGATGCGGCCGAACAGCATGTCGGTCGCTTCCTGGTCGAGCGAGGCAGTGGGTTCGTCAAGGATCAGCACCTTGGGCTTCAGCGCCAGCGCCTTGGCAATTTCGAGCAAATGCTTCTGGGCGACCGTCATCTGATCGGCGCGCATGCGCAGCGGCAGCTGCAGCCCGACCGTATCGAGCATCTGCTGGGCGACATCATGCGCCGGACGGCCCGAAAAGACCGAAGCGGGCAGGGCCACGCGGAGATTTTCGAGCACGGAGAGGTCTTCAAGAACGGCGGGATGCTGGAAGCAGATGGCGATGCCGAGGGACGCCGCGACCTCCGGCGTCATCTCTTGGATTTTCTGCCCTTCGAAACTGATTTCGCCTTCGCTGGGCTGCAATGTGCCAGAGATGATGTTCATCAGCGTCGACTTGCCGGCGCCGTTCTCACCCAGGATGGCATGCACTTCGCCGGGATAGAATTCGACATTGACGTCGCGCAACGCCGGAACGCCGGAGAAATATTTGTCGATTCCGGCCAGAGCGATGGTCACGTCGCATTGTGCCAACATGTCCGTCTCGATCGCTTTGGCATCTGCTACCATCATGTCCATGGGTCCACCCTTGGGAAAGGTTGCCCCGGAAGTTTTTTCCTCCGGGGCAGGGTTCATCGCAGCCTGAACTTACTGGCTGACAGCCTTGGCCTGAGCCTCGGCGGGGAGTTCCGACGACATGTAGATCGCGCCCGGCAGATCCTTGCGGCACTGCACTGCATGGGGATTGCCCGACACCGAGTCCTCGAATACCGGCGCCTTGAAGATCTCGTCCTTCGGCGGCGTGCCGCCGGTGGCGAGCGCCACGGCCCATTGCACGGCGAGCCTCACATTGTCATTGCCGGTCGCGACCGTGAACAGCTTGAAGTCCGGATTGCTTGCCTGGTTGGCCTCGAAGAAGCAGCCTAGCGAATTGCCGTCGGACGTGGCGAGCGCCGGGATCGACTTGCCCTGCTTGGTAAACAGCGGCAGTGCGCCGACCAGCGACGGACCGAAGTCGGAGACGATCACATCGATCTTGGCATTCTTGGCGATTTCGGCCGTCAGCACCTTCTGGGTCAGTGCTGGATCCCAGTTCGTAACGTCGAACGGGGCAGGGTTGACGAAGACATATTCCGCACCGAGAACGTTCTTCAGGCCCTTGAGCTCGTCCAGGCCCTGGCTGTTGCCGGCCGGTCCGCTGAGGAACAGCACGTTTCCGCCCTGCGGCAGCACGCCCTTGATCCATTTGCCCCAGTTCTCGCCGTCGTTGACGAAGGACGAGCCGATGAACTTCGAATAGTTCTTGCCTTCCTTGCCGCCGACATTGACGCGATAGGGGACAATGATCTTGCCGGACTTGTAGACGCTGGTGATCGCCGGAAGCACCGCGGGACCGGCATCGCCGAACACGACGAGCGCATCGACGCCCTTGGCCGCCATGCTCTTGATGTCGGAGATCGACTTCAGCGTATCGCCCTGGCCATCGGCATATTCGTACTTTGTGATGCTGGGGCAAAGCTCGACCGTCTGCTTGCCCGAAGCGGTGGTCACCTGGCGCCAGCTGTTGCCGCCATAGCCGTCGAGCAGCGCAAGCGTTGCCTTTTTCGGGCCGCACCAGCTGGGTGTCTCGGCTTTGGCGAGGTTGGCGCTGCCGAGCGCCATCATTGCGGCCGTCACGGAGAAGGCCAAACTTTTGACGATAGAACCGTATTTCATTTCTGTTCCTCCACGTTTTTTGTTCCAGTCGTTTTTCTTACGTTCACCCGCCAGCGGAGCGAGTAAACACCGATGCCAAAACCCAGCGCCAAGGCCTGGATGATGGTTTGAGCCGAAAACGGCACGCCGACCGAGAGTGCGAATTGGCTCAATTGGTTCAGGAAGAAGGCAGCGATCACCGTCGAGATCGGATAGCCCCGGCCGCCGAGCAGCGAGGTGCCGCCGAGCACCACGACCGCGACCGAAGGCAGCAGCAGGCTGTCGCCCTGGAAAGCCGTCGGCTCCCGTGTAATCCCGGCAATCAGAGTGCCTGCCATGCAATAGAGAAGCTGCGCTGAGACATAGGCCATCATCTGATGCTCTCGCACGCGCAAGCCCGCCGCACGCCCGGCCCGCGGATTGGCGCCGATTGCCTCGAAGCGCCGGCCGGCGACCGTCTTCTTCAGCACGAAGGCCACCACGGCCAAGGCGCCGAGGGCGAAATAGACCGAGTTCGGAAGCCCCAGCGATTCGCCGCCGGCGATATCCGCCAAAAGGTTGGTGGTGATCGAGGGAACGCCGCCCGACACCGCAAACACAGCGCTATAGAGCAGGGCATTGGTGCCGATGGTGGCGATGATCGCGTTCAACCCGAAGAAGCTGACGAGGATGCCATTGAGGAAGCCGGCAGCGAGCGCAAAGGCACCCGACACGAGCACAGCCTGGTAGAGCAGCGCGTCATTCTGCTGCGGATAGTGGGTTGCGACCACGACGGCGAGCGATACGGCGCCGGGCAGCGACAGATCGAAGCCGCCTTGCTGCACCACCAGCAACTGTCCCAGCCCGACAATGGCAATAATGGCCGCGAAGGGCAGGCTTCCCGACAGCGCGCCTCCCGAAAGGCTCGACGGCGCGAAGATCAGGCAGATGACAAGAAGAACAAGCGTCGAGAAGACGACGGTCACAAAACTCCTGGCCAGCGGCATGGGCAGCAGGCCCTGCCTGGGAAGCGCTTGAGCAGCCATGGGGGTCGCGTTCATCTCAGTTCGCTCCTCGTCGCAAAACCTTCACGGCAGAACCTTGGCGGCACGGAACCTGTCGAAGGCGTCGGTGAAAGACCTGAGCGAGTTCTGGTAAGCGGAAAAGCCCATGTCGCGGCTCTTGGTCATGTCGGTGAAATTCTCGATGACGCGGCCAAGGTCGGCATCGCTGTGCCACCAGGAGGCCACGGTGTTCAGCGGGTTGCCCTGCAGCCCGTGCCTGGCGACGATCGCGTCCCAGACCGGCTCCATGCCCTTCATCTGTTCGTCGAGCGGCTGCGCGTGGCCGGGATAGGCGGCTGCCGCGAGGCCAAGATGCTCGGCGAGCTTCGGCCAGAGCCAGTTCCAGCGAAACACTTCGCCATTGACGATGTTGAAGGCATTGTTGCGCGCGGCAGGCTCGGTCGCCGCCCAAAGCAGGTGCCTTGCGATGATCCGGCCATCGGTGATGTCGACCGGCGCCTCATATTGCTGCGGCGAGCCGGGGAAGACGAAGGGACGGCCGGTCTCCCGGCAGATGGCCGCATAGGCGCCAAGCGTCGCCGCCATATTCATCTGGTTGCCGACCGCATAGCCGATCAGCGTGTGAGGCCGGTGCACCGACCAGCCAAAACCCTGGCGTTCCGCTGCAGAAAAGACTTCGTCTTCCTGGTCGTAATAGAAATTCTGGTAGGAGAGCCGCGGCTGCTCCTCGCGGAACGGCGTGATCGGCTTGGCCTTCGCATAGGCCTCGAACGGCCCCATATAATGTTTCAATCCAGTCACCAGCGCGACATGCCGGACCGGCTTGCCTTCGACGGCCTGAAGCAGGTTGCGCACCATGCCGGCATTGACGCGGCAATTCTCGGCCTCGGTGGCCTGCCGCAGCCAGGCGGTGATGAAGACGTCGGTGAGGGCTACGTTTTTCAGGGCCTGCTTCACCGCGCCGGCATCCGTCAGGTCGACAGCGATGTGCCTGATCTCGCCGGGCAGGTCATGCGCATGGCGGGAAATGCCGCTGACGATCCAGCCTTCGGCCGTCAGCCGTTCGGCCAGATGACGGCCGATAATGCCGGAAATGCCGGCGATAAGCGCGTGGCGAGCCATCAGTTGAGCCCCTCCATATTGAGCGTGACCTTGATGCAGGCCTGCGGGTTCAGTCCGAGCTGGAAGGCCTGCACGGCGTCGGCGAGGCTGAAATGATGGGTCTGGATCGGCGACAGGTCGATGCCTGTGCGCTCGAGAAAGCGGATGGCGGCCGGCCAGACGCCGGGCGAGCCGATGCAGCCGCGTATGGTCAGGTTCTTCATCTGGATAAGGCCGAGATCGGCGGAAATCTTCTGGCCGATATTGATGCCGACCATCGACATCCGGCCGTCTTGGCCGACATAGTCGAAGGCAGCCGCCAGCGAGGCGCTATGCCCCGAAGCCTCGACGACGAGATCCGCACCCCGGCCCTGCGTCACCTCCTTGATGCGCTCGGAGGCAACCGAGGGATCGAGCGCTTCCGTGGCGCCAAGCTTCAGTGCGATGTCGCGGCGGGTCTGGATCGGATCGACGACGATGACATTGGCGCCCATGCCGATGGCCGCCGCCGCGGAGACAAGGCCGATCGTGCCGCCGCCCGAGACCACGACCGTTTCGCTGGCATTGGTGCCGCCCGAGCGCAGCACGGCATAGAAGCCGCAGGTAAACGGCTCTATGAGCGCACCGCGATTGTCGTCGACGCTATCCGGCAGCTTGTGCAGCCAGTCGGGATTGACGTTGAAATATTGCCTGTCGGCGCCATCCATGGAGAAGCCGAAATGGTGCAGCCGATCCGGTGTCCGCACCACGCATTCGCCGACGACACGATCGCCGACGCGGAAATTCTTCACGCCCTTGCCGACCTCGACGATCTCGCCACACCATTCATGGCCCGGCGTCACCGGATAGGAGATCGGAATGATGTAGCGTCCGGCGAGGAGCTCATAGTCGGAATGGCAGATGCCGACGGTACGGGTGCGCACCAGGACTTCGCTATCCTCCATCACTGGCATCGGGGTGTCGATGACGACCGGCTGGTCGGGTTTCTCAAACACAAGTGCCTTCATGTCGGATCTCCCTGGACGTTGACGACCGCACCATCCTGCGCCGCCGAGGCGATGATGGCTTCGAGGATGGCGATATTGTTGATCAGATCGTCGCCCGTGATCGGGTAGGGCGCTTCACCACGCACGGCGCGGGCAAAGGCCACCAGATTGTCGCGCACCGGTTCGGCCGGCGGCACTTCGGTGACGGTGATCGGCGAGTTGGTTTCCGCCGAGGTCACCACCCAGCCGTCGGGCGCTTCGACATGCGCCTTGTCGCGGATATCGATCCAGCCCTTGGTGCCGTAAAGCGCAAAGCGCGAGACGAAGGGGGTGACCAGCGTCGCCGAAATATAGGCCGTTCCGCCGGACTTGAAGCGGATGTGGGCGCTCATCGTGTCGCCCTGCGGAAATGCCGAGCCGAGATTCTCGCAGGAAACGCGCACGTCGCGCGCCGGCCCGAACAATGCCGCCGAAAGGTCGGTCAGATGAATGCCGGTCGCGGTCATGCCGGCGACGGGCGCTTCGGCTGCGTTGAGGCGCCAGTTGTCGCTGGCGAGCGTCAGGAACTTGTCATGGCTGAAATTGGCCTCGATCTGCAGCAGTCGACCGAGCCTGCCCGCGCGTGCGGCCTCGAGCATCTGCGCCACCGGCGGTTCCCAGCGGCGCTCATGGCCCATTCCGAGCACGAGGTTCTTCGACCGGCAGGCATTGACCGCGGTTTCCGCACCCTTGCGGCTATGGCTGAGCGGCTTTTCGCAAAAGACATGTTTTCCAGCAGCGACGGCGCGCTCGATCTGCTCGGCATGCAGGGAATGCGGCGTCGCGAGAATGACGGCTTCGACGCCGGGATGGGCCAGCGCTTCCTTGTCGCTGGGATAGCAAAGCAATCCGTTTTCCGCGGCAAAGGCGGCGCCGGCAGGATTGGGTTCGGCGGCGCAGACGATTTCGATATCGTCCGATGCCTTCTTCAGCACGGCGGTCATCTTCCTGCCCCACCAGCCGAGGCCGATAATAGCGACTTTTACAGGCGTCCTGCTCATGGCACTCTCAAACTGTGACGAGGATTTTCATGTGGTTGACGGACTTGTCGAGAAGGGCGTCGAAACCCTTCTCGACGACATCGTCCGCCGCAATCTCGGCTGTGCAGATCTTCTCGACCGGCAATAGCCCCACTTCGACCATGCGGATGATGCGCGGCCAGCTCTGCACCGGGTAGCACCAGGTTGCTTCGACAGTGATGTCCTTCAAGGCCCAGAGCATGGCATCGATCGAGGCCGGCTTCATATGCAGGCCGGTCTGCACCACCTTGCCCTGGCGGCGCACGCAAGCGGCACAGCTATTGAGGCTCGCTTCGAGGCCGACGCATTCGATGGCGACATCGACGCCGACGCCTTCCTCGGTATGCGCCTTGATGAAGGCAGGCACGTCTTCCTTGGTCGGATCGAGGCAGATGACATCGGGCACCAGCTGTTTCGCCAGGTTGCGGCGATAGGCATTAGGCTCGCTGACGAAGATGACGGCAGCGCCCGCGGCCCGGACCGCCAGCAGCGCCAGCGCACCGATCGGACCGAGACCGGAGATCAGCACGGTCGATCCCGAAGTCACGCCACCGCGATCGGCGGCATAGACGGCAACCGCCGCCGGCTCGATCATGGCCGCCTGCACATCRCTCACACCCTTCGGCACGGCCGCGACATTGTAATCATTGACCACAGCCAGTTCCGACATGCCGCCCCAGGCCCAGCTCAGCCCGACGCAGCCCATCTTTTCGCTGAGATGATAAAGGCCACGGCGGCCGTAGTAATCATCGCGCGGCGAAATCAACGGCTGGATCGAGACGCGGTCGCCGACCCTGACATTGGATACGTCCGGCCCCTTGTCGGCAACCACCGCGCTGAATTCGTGGCCGAGGATCTGCGGATTGGTGGCGCCGGTATAGATATGCGGCTTTTGCGGCGTCACGATCGGACCGGCTATATATTCATGCAGGTCGGTGCCGCAGATGCCGGTCACCAACGGCTTGATCAGCACGTCGTGAGCACCGAGTTTCGCCGACGGCGCAGGCACGTCTTCGACACGAATATCCTTGGCTGCGTGAAATCTCACGGCTTTCATAAAGCGCACTCCTGAGGCAGGTTCATATCAGCACCATTCCGCCATCGACCATGTAGGTCTGCCCGGTCACGTAGTCCGATCCCGTCGATGCGAGGAAGGTCGTGACGCCGGTAATATCTTCCGGCCGCGCGTAGCGGCCGGCCAGGATCGACTGGCTGAATTCATTGATGGCCTGGTCCGGCTTTTCCGTCAGGCCGAGCGTGACGAATTCGCGGTCAAGCTGTTCCCAAAGCTCGGTGCGCACGACACCCGGCGCAAACGCGTTGACGGTGATCCTGTCGGTGGCCAGCGCCCGTGCGGCCGCCTGCGTCAGCGCCGCAACGGCGAATTTCGAGGCGCAATAATGCGCGAAGAGCGGATAGCCCTGCTTGCCGGCAATCGAGGCCGTGTTGATGATCTTACCGCCGCTGCCCTGGGCCTGCATCTGCCTTGCGGCTTCCTGGGTGCCGACCAGCACGCCGAGCCCATTGACATCCATGATGCGGCGCCAGTCCTCCTCGGTCACGTCCATGAACTGGCATGTCTGGCTGATGCCGGCATTGTTGAACATCACATCGAGCCGGCCGAAAGCCTCGACGGTGGCGGCAATCATCGCCTTCGTGCTCGCCCTGTCCGTGACATTGACTTCGGCTGCAATAGTATCGCCGCCGATCTCCGCAGCCACCTTTTTCGCAGAATCCAGATTGAGGTCCGCGACACAGACCTTCGCGCCGTTCCGGGCCAGATCCCGCGCGATTGCCGCGCCGATTCCGCGGCCCGCGCCGGTGACAATGATCGATTTCTCGCTAACCGTGCCCGACACCGCGTCCTCCCTGACCGATCACGGATTTCCTGGTAATACTTGCGTTTGTCAGCCGTTTTCGCCAGCTGCGACGCGAAATATTGTGCGACATGCTCCTCTAACCGCCGCATTTTGATCCTAGCCAAAAGGTTCGGTCCGCCCTGCTCTAATTTTCTCAAAATGAGAATATTGGCGGCAGGCCGGAATAACGGATCGGGGATCGGATTCCGCCTGTCTGAGCAGTTTTTGCGCAGGCCAAGGGCCAAATGTGTCGTGGTGGAGGTCGGCGTCCGATGCGGGCGAAAGGCGATCGTGCCGAGCCATCTCGGTGCTCCGAAACCGCAAACTTGCGTTCCCGGTGCGGGCCCATGATGCTCGGCGGAAATCATATCAAGAAATAGAGTATCCCGACGACTCCGAAGACCGTCAACGGCTGAAAGATCTGACTGAAGATCATGTCGCGCAGGATGATCGCCGGACTGGAAACGGTGACCGCCGGCGACATCGCCATCGACGGACGGCGTGTCAACGACCTGGAGCCCAAGGATCGCGACATCGCCATGGTGTTCCAGAACTATGCGCTCTATCCACAGATGACGGTGGCGCAGAATATGGGC
>NZ_JBFUFK010000067.1:0-30943 GCF_056403475.1 Rhizobium sp. P2_G9
GGCTCGGGCGTTGCCGCCGCCTCGCCAAGGATTGGGAAAAATCCATCGAAAGCTCAACAGCATGGGCGCAAATCGCTTCAATCCGAATGCTCACAAGGCGCATCGCAAGGTATTGGATCTACGAATGAACTTTTGAATCGGGCTCTAAGGTACGCGCGCCGCCTAGCGTGTCTTTTCGCCCCCTGCCGGAACCGACCCCGCCATGGGTTCTCACGGCAAACCATACGCCCCCCGGGTCAAGGACAGTCGGCGGAAACGGTCTCCATATCACCGCCGACCATCCGAATGCGCACAGCCTGTCGGCGATCAGGCTTTGCCGCCGTTCTTCTTGCAGTCGTTGCGGAACTTTTTGCGTTCCTTGCCATGGAGACCCTTGGCGTCTGCCTGTGTCGAGCAGGCTTTCGAGATGGCCTTCTTGTCAGTCGGCGCCTTGTCCGTGGTCGCTGTGGCGGCAGGCTTGGTCGTCGTTGTGGTGGTCTGCGCCATCGAACCCGTGGCCACGAAAGCAAGGATTGCAGTGGCGGCAATTGCAGTAAGAAGTTTCATGCTGATGTCCTTTGCGGAATTACTTTGTCCAGGTGAATTCGGTGCAGCAGGTAGCATTTTACCACCTCCGTCTGGGAGCGGTAGGCTGTTTTAGGCTATGCGCGGAAATGCCGCCGAGGAACCGGCGGACGATAGGGAAGGGTAACTCAGCCCGCCGGCTTCTCGCCCTTCCATCGGAAATCATCCACCCGGCCCTCCGGCGCGGCCTCTGTCTCACCCTTTTCGATCAGCAGATCGCGCGGTGTCGTGCCGCTGGTCTTCGGCAGGAGGTTGGAATCGAGCAATTGTTTGGCGCCATCGAGTTCGGGGTCGGCGAGGCTCATCGGCGGGACGGTGAGGATGCTGGTGACGGTCGGCGTTGTGCTTGCCGGCTTGTTCGGCAGGTCGGCGGAGTCCAACCGGATCAGGTTGGCGATTTCGTCGGTGCCGGTGAGGCGGCGCAGGTCGCGTTCGAGATAGAAGGCCATCTTGCGCTTGCCGGCCTTGGTCAGGCTCAGGCCATCGGAGCCGCGCAGGCGCACCGGCTGGCCGTTGATGTCGGAGCCGGTGGCGATGAACTTGCCTTCCTCATCGGCAAAACCGTCCCAGATATCGATGAAAACACCGCCGGCCGCCTCCACCTTCTCGCGGTAGAGCGTATTGAGCGACGCGGCGTCGGCGCTCAGCGACGGCTGCTGGAACGAGGGCAGGCCGGTCCAGATGAACGGTATCTTGTTGCTCTTCGCCACGTCGATCAGTTGGCTGATGCGGCGCTCATATTCATTGTTCCAGGCTTCGGTGCGGAATTTCTGCTTGACGCCGTCGACGGTCATCTGTTGGCGGTCATTGCTGCCGAGCATGATGACGATCAGCGCCGGATGCATGCTGTCGATCTGCTGCTTGAGCGTCTTCGGCCAGTCGAGATGGTCGGTGCGCACCAGCCCGGACGAGCCGTCGCTGCCTTTTTCGATCTGGAGATCGGCATCCTCGGCGGTTGCCATGGTCAGGCCGTCGGCAAGTGCCGTGGCCATGAAGTCACCGATGACGAGCACCTTCTTGGCATCCGGCGTCTTGGCGACCGTCGGCTCCTCGGCCGCCGCCGCTGCCGTATCGCTTGGCCGGTCGGAAGCCGGCCGATGCTTCTTCTTCTTGACCCGCACATAAGACGGGGTCTGTTCATATTTCGGTGTGCGGCCAAAGAGGAGGTCGATGATCGAGCGCCGCTCACGCACTTCCTGGGCATAGGCCCCAGTCGCCAGGGGTGTCACCGGAATGAGCGGCAAAGCGAGCCCGAGCGCGATCAGGCCGGCCATGACAAGCCGCAAGAGCAGGCGTCTTTGGGGCAGTCCTGGCATCTTTCCTCCGCAACGGCGACAATAGATTAAGCCGGGCATTGCCCGGCCTCGTCACACTATCCGCAGTTTACGGCGAAAATGCCTATTTCTGCAAGGCGCGCAGCAGCTTCGCGGACGGCCGTCCGTCTTCTTCCATGCCGAGCTGGCGCTGGATGGCGGTGATCGCCGTCTTGGAGCCGGAGCCGAAATTGCCGTCGATCTCGCCATCGTAATAACCGAGCGCCTTCATCCGGGTCTGAAGCTCGAATTTCTGCTTGATGTCGAGCGTGCCTTCGGGGCGCGGCCAGGCCTGTTTCAGGCCGCTATAGCCGGCAATCTCGTCGGCGAGCAGGCCAACGCCCATGGCATAGGAATCGGCGGCATTGTATTTTTTCAGCACATAGAAATTCTTCATCATCAGGAAGCCCGGGCCGTTCGGGCCGGCCGGCATTTTCAGCGTGGCGCGGTCCTTGCCGTTCTTGAACCCCTTGTCGCCGGGCCGGACGAAGCCGAGCTTGGCCCATTCGGTGAGCGTCTTGCTGCGGCCGGCGAGCTTGGCGGCGTTGGCAGGCAATTGCACCTCGTAGCCCCAGGTCTTGCCCGGCTGCCAGCCGTTCTTCATCAGGAGATTGGCCGATGTCGCCAGCGCATCCGGCACCGAGTGCCAGATATCGCGCTTGCCATTGCCGTCGGCATCGAAGCCGTAGATCAGGTAGCTGGTGGGGATGAATTGCGTGTGCCCCATGGCGCCGGCCCAGGAGCCGATGAGGTTCTTGGCCGACACATCGCCGGCCTGGACGATTTTCAGTGCCGCAATCAGCTGCGTGCGGGCATAGGCCGCACGGCGCTTGTCTACATAGGCGAGCGTGGCGAGCGCGCGCGGAACATTGTGCAATTTTTCCGGTTTATCCAGCACTGCGCCGTAATTGCTCTCCATCGACCAGATTGCGAGAAGAATATGCTTGTCGACCCCGAAATGCGTTTCGAGCGCACTCAGCGTGCGCGCGTCCTTTTTCAGCATGTCCTGGCCGATGCCGACGGTGTAGGGGTTGACGCGGCTGTCGAGATATTCCCAAATGTTGTCGCGGAATTCGGGCTGATAGCGCGCCTTGTCGATCACCTCCTGATCGGGTTCGGTGACGCCCTTGAAGGCCTGTATATAGGTCGATTTACTGATACCGGCCTTGGCGGCGGTCGCGTAGAAGGCATTGATCCAACGCACGAAACCGTCGTCGGCGCGGGCCGGCGCGGCGATCAGCAGGCAGCCCGCAGCGATGAATGGCAGAAGGCTTCGAATCAAACTAAGCTTGCGGTCATTCTGCATGGATGCGATCCGGTCCTGTGGTTCCTGGACGCCGGTGCGGCCGGCTAAACCGACAAAATACAGAAGTGAGGTCAATAAAGTCTTTACCATGGGCTGATCGGGACGTCACTTCTTTAGAAAAAAAATAGGGATTGGAAATTACACCCGCACGAAAAATATGGTTACAAATTGGCACCTGGAGAAAGAAATGAAGGTCAAGAAGGCAGTCTTTCCTGTCGCCGGCTTAGGAACGCGGTTCCTTCCGGCAACAAAGGCCGTTCCCAAGGAAATGATGACGGTCGTCGACAAGCCGGTTATTCAATATGTCGTCGACGAAGCCATTGAAGCCGGCATCGAACATTTCGTCTTCGTCACGGGTCGCAACAAAGGTGTGATCGAGGATTACTTCGATATTCAGTACGAGCTGGAAGCGACGCTGAAGGCGCGCAACAAGAAAGCCGAGCTGTCGTTGCTCGAATCGATCCTGCCCAAAGCCGGCACGGCGAGCTTCACCCGCCAGCAGGAACCGCTCGGTCTCGGCCACGCCGCTTGGTGCGCACGCGACATCGTCGGCAATGAGCCGTTTGCACTTTTGCTGCCGGACATGATCATGAAGTCCGAAACCGGCTGCATGAAGGGCATGGTGGAACTTTACAGCACCACCGGCGGCAATATCATCGCCGTCGAGGAATGCGCACCGGAACTGGCGCATCGCTATGGCATCGTGGCGATTTCGGATCGTGTCGGCGAGGGCTACAAGATCACCGACATGGTGGAAAAGCCGGCGCCGGGCACACAGCCCTCGAATTTCTTCATCAACGGCCGCTACATCCTGCAGCCAGAAGTCTTCAAGATCCTAGAAACGCAGGAACGCGGTGCGGGCAATGAGATCCAGCTGACCGACGGCATGCTGAAGCTTTTGAAGCAGCAGCCGTTCACCGCCTATCACTACAAGGGCACGACTTATGACACCGGCGCCAAGGATGGCTTCATCCTGGCCAATATCGCCTTTGCGCTCGACCGGCCGGATATCCGGCCGCTGTTCGAGGCTGAACTTCGGGCGCTGGTTGCGGCGCTGAAATAGCGATTGCCGGGACGCGGGCGGTCGCCGCCCGCGTCGTCACGTTGTCGCACCCCCGGTTCGGTCGGACATCGCCGCAACACGGTGTGAGAATGGATGGGGCGCCGTTTGCCCCATCTCTCTCGAGCACTCACAGCAACAATATTTGACGCGGGTGGGAATGCTCCGAGTCATTCTGCCTTCTTTCGGCGAGGCGTCGGCGCCTCAGATTCGAACGAACTTTTTAAATATCGACCAAAATTATAGAATTTCTTTTCTTTTCCATAAAAACCGTATATGCGATTGAAGAACGGTAGACAGCCGCCACGTTCCTGCAGCCTTTCGGCACCGCCGATCCCCTGCATGAGCCTGTCCCACCCGAGGCTGTTCACGACCGTTAACGAAGAGTCAACTTTTGTTGATGAGGCAATGTAGGCATGACCGCATTTTTGCTTAAATCTACTGTTTCAGCCAATACCCATCGCGCCGTTATCGGCAGGCGCTCGCACCTTGGCGAGAGGCTGTTGATGGCTGGCTGCGCCGCAGCCGCGTTTCTGTTTGTCGGTCTCTTCGTCGTCGGTATTTTCTGACCCATCCAGCGGTCGGGATCGCCCCCTGAAGTCAAATTCGATTGAAAATAGGGAACGCGATCCCCACATCCACGTTAACCGCGGGAAGAAGAAAGACACCCGCGGAACAGCGCAGTGTAAACGGAAAGGTTAGCTACCGGATACTGCGCCTTAGGGCCAAGGAGGCCGCCATGACTGCTCTGACTTCGGGTCTGCACTTTCTTTCCGGTATTGCGCTGCATCTCGGTGCGGTGCCGGTCAGGAGGGTCGCACAGCCCGCGAAGGTCCTGCCGAAGCGCCGCCGGCAAGCGCGCGGCAATGACAATTATACCCCGCTGAGCGAGCGCCAGAAAAAGGAACTGCTCGAAAGCATCCGCCACGACGACTGGTTCGAATAAGGGTCAGCACGCGGCGAGCGCGTGTCGCACTCTTCGAATCCCGCGCCCGACGCCTTGTCTTTTGCTTTCTCCGCCTACACCGAAACCGGTTCCCCCTGTCGCGAGATCTGCTCGAGCCCGCCATATTGCTTGAGATAGGCGACGATCTCTCCCACGCCTTCGCCGCGCTTCATATCCGAGAACAGGAATGGCTTGCCGGCCCGCATGCGGGTTGCGTCGGTCTGCATCACGTCGAGATCGGCACCGACATGCGGCGCCAGGTCCTTCTTGTTGATGATCAGAAGGTCGGACTTGGTAATGCCGGGTCCGCCTTTGCGCGGGATTTCCTCGCCTTGGCAGACGGAGATGACGTAGATCGTCAGGTCCGCAAGATCGGGGGAAAAGGTGGCGGCGAGATTGTCTCCGCCCGACTCGATGAAGACCACGTCGAGATCGGGGAATTTGCGGTTGAGATCGGCGATGGCCGCCAGATTGATCGAGGCGTCCTCGCGGATTGCCGTGTGTGGGCAGCCGCCGGTCTCGACGCCGACGATTCGATCCGACGAGAGCGCCTGCATGCGCACCAGCGCCTCGGCGTCCTCGCGGGTGTAAATGTCGTTGGTGACGACGGCGACGGAAAAATCCTGTCGCATCGCCTTGCAGAGCTTTTCGGTGAGTGCGGTCTTGCCCGATCCGACCGGGCCGCCGATGCCGATGCGCAAGGGTCCGTTGCGTGAGCTCATGATCTCCATCCTTTATTCTCTACAATCTGATCGGGTCGTCCCGCTCATGAGCGGAACAGCCTGGAATGCTGTGTCTCGTGGCGGATTGCAGCGAGATCGGCAATGACGGCGGCGCTGCCGAGATCGTCAAGCGACGATTGGGCCGCTTCGGCGGATAGTTTGACGATGGTGGTTTCGAGCCCGGCGAGGACGGCGACGCCCTGTTTCTGGCCAAGCACGCTGAGCCGGATCGCCGCCGACACAGCCTGCGACGCGAGCGCGTGCAGGAAGGCGGCGACGGTCCTTTCCAGCGCGATGCCATGGGCGGCGGCCACGGCGCCAACGGCAATCGCATAGGGCGGACGCTCGCCGAGCGCGTCGAGCACCGGATGCGGCCAGGCGGACGCTGCTGCGGCGAACGCTTGGCCCAGCGTCATGATCTCGCCATGCCGTTCGGCCGAGCCGGCCAGCGCCTCGGCCAATTCGGCGGCGTTTGCAAGGCGGTCGCCATCATCGGCGGCGCGCCATGCCTCGGCCAGCAACACCGCGTCATTCCACCAGGCGCCGTGCTGGAGCAGGGTCTCGAGCCAATCGGCGAGTGTTGCTGCATCCCCGACCAGCCCGTCATGCACAGCGCGTTCCAGCCCGCCCGAATAGGCGAAGCCGCCGACCGGAAAGGCCGGCGACAGCCAGGTCATCAGCCGGATCAGCGCCTGGCCGTCAATGTCCATGCTTATGATCGTGGTCGTGATCATGGTGGTCATGGTCATGATGGTGGTCGTGGCCGTGATCATGGTCATGCCCGTGGTCATGATCATGATGGTGATCGTGGTCATGATGATCATGATCGTGATGATCATGGCCGCCATGCGCGTGATAAGCACCGTGCAGCGGGCTAAAAGGGGCGGTGATTTCGGTCACGGCGGCGCCGAGCCCTTCGAGCATTGCCTTGATCACATGGTCGCGTTCCAGCAAGATGCGGTCTTCATCGAACTGGGCGGCGAGATGGCGGTTGCCGAGATGGTAGGCGAGCTCGACCAGGTGCATGCGGTCGCGCGGCCTGGCTTCGAGCAGCGGCTCGTCGGCGGCCACGACCTCGACATAGCCGGCCTCGCCTTCGAGCACCAGCAGGTCGCCGTGCTCCAGCACGGCCGGCTGCCTGAGATCGAGCATGACGACATCGTCATGGGTCATATGCAGGAGTTTCCTGCGGATATGCCTCTGATCGTGGGTGAGCACGACGATACCGACCGGCGTGGCGCTGATATGCGGACCGGGCTTGGCGATCTTGGTGGAGCGGAAGGGCATGGTTCTGGCCTCGATATGCTGGATGCGGATCGGCAATTGAAGCCATTTTCGCCGATGGTGCAATGCGTAAAAGCGGAAGCGGGGGATAAAAGCTGGGCTTGCTCCTGCCTGCGGGCAGAAGAGGTGGCGCACAAGCGACAACCTCACCCCCCAGCGAAGCCGCCTCAGCTGAACGGCTTGACCAGCACCACCCCGGGCTGTCGCCGCAATATTTTCGCATCGKGATGAGCGGCGAGGAATTCGTCGGTTGCCTTGCGGGCGCCTTCCCAGAAATTATAGTCATCCATGATCACCTGGCCGCCTTCCGACAGCCGCGGCCAGACGAATTCGAGGCAGAACTTGACCGGATCGTACCAGTCGCAGTCGATATGGGCGAGCGCGATGGTCGTGCCCTCATGCGCATGGACCGTTTCCTCGAACAGGCCCTTGACCAGCAGGATGCGCTCGCCGTCGACGGGCAGGCCGAGCGAAGCAAAGCTCTCGGAGACCTTGGCGTAGAGGTTCTCGACATAGCCGTAATATTGATCGCCATCGATGCCCTTGGCGTTGCCATCGGCGATCTTCCTGTAACGCTGCTGCACCGGCTCGCCATCGGCATCGGAAGGCGGCGGGATCATGCCGAAGACGTCGAAACCGAGATAGCGGCGGCCATCGTCGAGGCGTGATGCGAGGCAGATACCCGATCCACCAAGTGCGACACCGAATTCAAGGAAATCGCCCGGCACCTCGCCGAGCACCACCGAATCGGCGGCGTTGAGCAGGCTCTTCATCTTTTTCGGCGACAGAAAGGTCAGCTTGCGTTCGCGGACTTCCTTGCCGATCGGCTTTGCTTTCATCGCAGCATTCCTGTCGCGTAGGGGTAGCCGGCAAGCCCGGCGGATGGTGCTCTGTAGCCTCCGTCGCCCGTCGAGGCAAGCCGGGCGGTCAGTGCCGGGGGCGATCACAGCCCGTTGGGGAAATAGCGCAGATAGATGTCGTTGAGGCGGCCGTTGCGGGCCAGCGCGATCAGCGCGTGGTCGAGCGCCTGGGTGATTTGCGGTGTGTTCTTGCGGGTCATCATCGCCAGGCCATCGCCGAAGAACAGTTGCGAATAATATGGACCGCCGAGCGTGGCGCAGCAATTGCCGGCATCGCTGGATTCGAGCCAGAAGGACAGCTGCAGCCCATCGCCGAACACGGCCTTGATCTCGCCCGTCTTCAGCGCCGTGAGCATTTTGACCCTGTCGTCATAGAGTTTCGGCGTCAGAGTCGGGAAAAACGCCTTGAGCATTTCGGCATGGGCGGTGTCCTTGACCACGCCGACGTCGTTCGGCTGCAATTCGTCCGGCGACTTTATCGAGTTGGCGGCTGGCTTGGTGATGACGAAGCGCGCCGGCAATTGCATGAAGACGCGCGAGAAGCTGTGGTCCTGCCGGAGATCCGGGGTGATCCTGGTGCCGGCGATCACCACTTCGCCGTCGCCCTTGTCCAGCTTCTGCTGCAGGTCGGCATAGGCGACCGCCTCGATCTGGCAGCGCTCCAGCACGTCGAGCTCGCGACAGATTTCGCGCGCCAGGTCCACATGGAAGCCCGACAGTTTTCCGGACTGGTCGATGAAATTGAATGGGGGAAAATCGACCGTGGTCAGGAAGCGGATGCGCGGCACGGCGGCAAGATCGGGTTTCGGAATGCGCTCGCGCAGATCGAACATCAGCGGGATCGACAGGCTGCTGCCATTGTCGGCGGCAGAAGCCGGAAGCCTGGCGGCCGAGGCGAGCAGGAAAATTGCGCAGACCGTCAGAAAACAACGCGACGCAGTCATTGGCTTCATTGTCGTCCATCCAGTTCCGGTCGGGCCAGTTCCGGTCGGGCCCATGAGAGCATCTAACAGAGTCAGGCGCGGGGTGGAATATTGTTCGCCGGAACTTGGCGGCTGCGGATACGCTGTTTGCCGAGCCGCTCAGTGCGGCAGCGCAGTGATCTCGATCACCAGCATGTCCGTGCCCGGGGGGATGCGCAGTTTGCCGTCGACCGGGTCGGCGATCAGGGTGTCGAAACGATCGACGTCGATGGTCTGGTCGCCGCAATAAAGCGTGGTGGCCTCGTTGAAGACGAGGATCGTGCCCGGCACGGCAATCTCGATGATGCCGCCGCGGATGCGGCTCATCCTGTGGTGGAACTGGCCGCGGCGAGTCATGATGTTGAGGTCGACGGTCGCGCCGCCCTTGTTGCGGCTTGAAATCATGAGATCGCCTGAGAAGGCGAACGGGTCGGTCTTTGTACCGAGTTCGACGGTCTCTCCCGGCAGGTCGAGGAAGAGGCCGGCGCCATCCAAAAGCGCGATTGTCCGGTCGATGCCGGCAAAGACCGAAAACGGTCCGTCGGCGGCGACATGGGCGATCGAGAGCCGCCAGCCGAAGGATGCCACGTCGCTGCCGGGCGGGAAGGCGATCACCTCCTCGGTGGAACCCTGGCCATTCTTCCATGGCATGCGCTTATAACCGGCACGACGAAGACGCTGCATTCCCCCTCACTCTTGGCATTCTCGAAATCGCGCTTCCCGGCCTGTCTGACCGGGAAACGCCCTGATCGATCAGTTGCCCAAAATGCCCGGCAGGCGCAAGCCTTTTTCCTTGGCGCAGTCCAGGGCGATGTCATAGCCCGCATCGGCGTGGCGCATGACGCCAGTGGCAGGGTCGTTCCACAGCACGCGCTCAAGCCGGCGGGCGGCGTCATCGGTGCCGTCGGCGCAGATCACCATGCCGGAATGCTGCGAATAGCCCATGCCGACGCCGCCGCCATGATGCAGCGACACCCAGGTGGCGCCCGACGCGGTGTTGAGCAAGGCGTTGAGCAGCGGCCAGTCGGAGACGGCATCTGAGCCATCCTTCATCGCCTCGGTCTCGCGGTTGGGCGAGGCGACGGAGCCGGAATCGAGATGGTCGCGGCCGATGACGACAGGGGCCTTGAGTTCGCCACTCCTGACCATTTCATTGAAGGCGAGGCCAAGCTTATGTCGGTCGCCCAAGCCGACCCAGCAGATGCGCGCCGGCAGGCCCTGGAAGGCTATGCGCTCACGCGCCATGTCGAGCCAGCGATGCAGGTGCTTGTTGTCGGGCAGCAATTCCTTGACCTTGGCGTCGGTCTTGTAGATGTCTTCCGGGTCACCCGACAGGGCCGCCCAGCGGAACGGGCCGATGCCGCGGCAGAACAGCGGCCGGATATAGGCCGGCACGAAGCCAGGGAAGGCGAAGGCGTTTTCGAAGCCTTCGTCCTTGGCGACCTGGCGGATATTGTTGCCGTAATCCAGCGTCGGTACGCCGGCATCCCAGAAGGCGACCATGGCTTCGACATGCGCCTTCATCGAGGCGCGGGCGGCGGTCTCGACGGATTTCGGGTCGCTCTCGCGCTTGGCGCGGGCTTCCTCGACCGTCCAGCCGGTCGGCAGGTAGCCGTTGCGCGGGTCATGCGCCGAGGTCTGGTCGGTGACAATATCCGGGCGCGGGCCGCCGGCCTGCATTCTTTTGACGAGTTCGGGGAAGATTTCGGCGGCATTGCCGAGCAGGCCAACAGATTTGGCTTCGCCGGCCTTGGTCCATTTGTCGATCAGTGCCAAGGCCTCGTCGAGCGTCTTGGCCTTCTCGTCGACATAGCGGGTGCGCAGGCGGAAATCGATGCGGCTCTCGTCGCATTCCACGGCAAGGCAGCAGGCGCCGGCCATGACCGCGGCGAGCGGCTGCGCGCCACCCATGCCGCCGAGGCCGCCGGTCAGGATCCACTTACCTTTGAGGCTGCCGTCATAATGCTGCCGGCCGGCTTCGACGAAGGTTTCGTAGGTGCCCTGGACGATGCCCTGGGTACCGATATAGATCCACGAACCGGCCGTCATCTGGCCGTACATGGCAAGGCCCTTCTTGTCGAGTTCGTTGAAATGATCCCAGGTCGCCCAATGCGGCACGAGGTTGGAATTGGCGATCAGCACGCGCGGAGCATCCTTATGGGTGCGGAACACGCCGACCGGCTTGCCGGACTGGACAAGCAGCGTCTCTTCCTCGCCAAGTGTCTGCAGCGTCGCGACGATGCGGTCGAAATCATCCCAGGTGCGGGCAGCACGGCCGATGCCGCCATAGACGACCAGTTCATGCGGACGCTCGGCGACCTCGGCATCGAGATTGTTCATCAGCATGCGCATCGGCGCTTCTGTCGTCCAGCTCTTGGCGGTGATTTCGGGGCCGCGGGGGGAACGCACGTCGCGGATATTGTGGCGCGGGTCGTTGGTCATGGGGTTGTCTCCTGAGAAACGAAAAGGAAATTCCGTGGTGTCGGGTGTGGGTGGGTCATTTCACCCCTCACCAACTTCGCCCAAGGGCTCGCAAGAGCTCGCCCGGCCTGCGTATCCTCTCCCGCAAGGGGCGAGGAAAAACCCGCGGCGCCGCTTTGCCCCAAGTGAGGCAGGTACTTGTGGCACCCTGCCTCGCCCCTTGCGGGAGAGGGTAGTAAGCCCGCGAGAGGCGCAGCCGATCGCTTGGGCGCACTTGGTGAGGGGTGAATGCGACCTTGCGGAGGGGCAGTGACTGAGCGAGGAGCGACGGTCACTCACACCCCCAACGCCGGCAGAATCCCCGCCGAAACCGAGGCATTCAGCGCCCCCGACCCCACCAGCGTCCCCGCCGCCGCAAGATCGCCGGCCATATAGCGATCGACTTCCAGCGTCGGCACCACCTGCCGCAATGCCGCAATAGCCTTCTGCAATTCCGCGCTGGTCGTCAGCGGACTGCGAAACTCCACGCCCTGGGCCGCCGTGATTGCCTCGATCCCGATAATCCCAAACAAATTCTCGGTCATCTGCAGCAATCGCCGGGCGCCGTGGCAGGCCATGGAGACATGGTCTTCCTGGTTGGCCGAGGTCGGCGTCGAATCCACCGAGGCCGGATGCGACATCTGCTTGTTCTCGCTCATCAGCGCCGCCGAGGTGACTTCGGCGATCATCAGGCCAGAATTCAGCCCAGGCTTTTTCGCCAGGAAGGCCGGCAGGCCGTAGGAGAGGGCGGGGTCGACCAGGAGTGCCACGCGGCGCTGGGCGATGGCGCCGATCTCGCAGACGGCCAGCGCGATCTGGTCGGCGGCGAAGGCCACAGGTTCGGCATGGAAATTGCCGCCGGAGACGACGGAATTGTCCGAGAGCACCAGCGGATTGTCGGTGACGGCATTGGCCTCGATTTCGAGCGTCCGGGCGACGGAGCGCAAGAGGTCGAGGCAGGCGCCGTCGACCTGCGGCTGGCAGCGGATGCAATAGGGGTCCTGGACGCGCTCATCGCCTTCGAGATGACTCTGGCGGATCACCGAGCCGGCGAGAAGGCCGCGGAGCGCTGCTGCGGTGTCGATCTGGCCCTTGTGGCCGCGCAGCGTATGGATATCGGGATGGAAGGGCGACGAGGAGCCCATCGCGGCATCGGTCGACATGGCGCCGGTGATCAGCGCGGCATTGGCGGCGCGGTGGGCGCGGAACAGGCCAGCGAGCGCCAGCGCCGTCGAGGTCTGGGTGCCGTTGATCAGGGCCAGGCCTTCCTTGGCAGCGAGCACGACCGGGGTAAGGCCGGCTCTGTCGAGTGCGGCCTTGCCGGGCATGCGCTCACCGTCGAAGAAGGCTTCACCTTCTCCCATCATCACGGCGGCGAGATGAGCGAGCGGCGCGAGGTCGCCCGAGGCGCCGACAGAGCCCTTTTCCGGGATGACCGGCGTGACGCGCTTGTCCAGCATCGCTTCGATCAAGCGGATGAGGTCGAGCCGCACACCGGAGGCGCCACGGCCGAGCGAGATCAGCTTCAGCGCCATGATCAGCCGTACGATATTGTCGGGCAGGGGCGCGCCGACGCCACAGCAATGCGAGAGAATCAGGTTGCGCTGCAGGGTGGCGGTGTCGGCGGCGTCGATCTTGATCGAGGCAAGCTTGCCGAAGCCGGTATTGATGCCGTAGACGGCCTCGTTGCCGGCGGCGATCTCGGCAATGCGGTCGGCAGCCTTTTGAATGCCGGCATCGAAGGCGGGGTCGAGGCGGGCGCTTTCGCCGTTCCAGTAGATGGCTTCCAGCTCCCTCAGCGACACCGAGCCGGGATGCAGAGTAACGGTCATCGCGAAATCCTTTCGCCCTTGAAATAGCGGGCATGCAATGGGTTGAAGCCGATGCGGTAGACGAGTTCGGCCGGCCGCTCGATGTTCCAGATGGCGAGATCGGCGGATTTGCCGGCTTCGAGCGTACCGGTCTCGCTGGCAAGACCGAGCGCGCGGGCGGCCTCGCGCGTGGCGCCGGCCAGGCATTCCTCGACCGTCAGGCCGAAAAGCGTCGCCGACATGTTCATGGTCAGCAGCAGCGAGGTCAGCGGCGAGGTGCCGGGATTGCTGTCGGTAGCGATGGCAATCGGCACGCCGGCCTTGCGTAGCGCATCGACCGGCGGCTTCTGCTTCTCGTGGATGGCATAGAAGGCGCCGGGCAGCAGTACGGCCACCGTGCCGGATTTGGCCATGGCATCGACACCCTCATCGTCGAGATATTCGAGATGGTCGGCCGACAGCGCGCCATAGGCGGCGGCGAGCTTGGTGCCGCCGAGGTTGGAAAGCTGCTCGGCATGCAGCTTCACGGGAATACCGAGCGCCTTGGCGCGATCGAAGACGCGGGCGATTTCACCCGTCGAAAAGGCGATGCCTTCGCAAAAGCCGTCGACCGCATCGGCGAGGCCTTCTGCCTTTGCCTGCTCCATGGCCGGCAGGACGATATCGGTGATGTAGTCGCCGTTGCGGCCCTTGTAGTCCACCGGCGTCGCATGGGCGCCGAGATAGGAGGTGACGACACGCACCGGCCTGACCTTTTCGACGGCGCGGGCGGCACGCAGCATATTGAGTTCGCCCTCGACGGACAGGCCGTAGCCGGACTTGATCTCCATGGTCGTCACGCCCTCGGCGAGCAGCGTGTCGATGCGGGCCAGCGCGGTTTCGACCAGGCCGTCGACGGACAGCGCATTGGTGGCCTTGACCGAAGAGACGATGCCGCCGCCGGCGCGGGCGATCTCTTCATAGGACGCGCCTGCAAGCCGCATCTCGAATTCGCGGGCGCGGTTGCCGCCATGGATGATGTGGGTGTGACAGTCGATCAGGCCCGGCGTGACCCAGCGGCCGCCGAGATCAATGGTTTCCGCCTCCGGCATATGCGGCAGCCCAGCCTCCGGGCCGGCATAGACAATGCGGCCGTTCTCGATGGCCACAGCACCGTTTTCCACAACGCCCATGCCTTCTGCGCCCGAAGCGAGCGTTGCCAGATGCGCATTGCGCAAAATTGAAATAGGCTTTCCCATGGTCCCAGCTTTTGTTTGCATGTGCCGGCAATTGCGAATATGTATATACATAATGATTGGAAAGGCAAGAGGAGATTAGCGTTGAAATCACTATTCGCAAAGCGCGCTTTGGGGCCGGATGGCTGGCTCGACAATGTTCGCCTCAAGATCGATGCCGGGGTAATCAAGAGCCTCCGGACCGGGCAGAAGCCAGCTGCGGACGATGAGGTCCACGCTATCCTCGTGCCCGGCATGGGCAATCTCCACAGCCATGCCTTCCAGCGGGCGATGGCGGGCCTCGCCGAAACCCGCGGTCCCGGCGACGACAGTTTCTGGAGCTGGCGCAATGTCATGTATCGCTTCGCGCTGTCGATGACCCCGGATCAGGTTGAGGCAGTGGCGGCAAAACTCTATGTCGAGATGCTGGAGGCCGGCTTCACCCGCGTCGGCGAATTCCACTATCTGCATCATGACAAGGACGGCGCGCACTATGCCGATATCGGCGAAATGGCTGGGCGCATCGCGGCGGCGGCGGGCGAGACGGGCATCGGGCTGACGCTGCTGCCGGTCTTTTATGCGCATGCCGGTTTCGGCGGCCAGACGCCGGCGGAGGGGCAGCGGCGGTTCATCAACGATCTCGACAGCTTTGGCCGGTTGCTCGACGCCTGCCGCAATGTCACCGGGTCGCTGGATGGCTCGGTCGTCGGCGTGGCGCCGCATAGCCTGCGCGCCGTGACGCCGGACGAACTGAAGGTGGTGGCGACCTTGGCGCCGGATGCGCCGATCCACATCCATGTGGCCGAACAGGTGCTGGAGGTCGAGGATTGCGTGAAATGGTCGGGCGCACGGCCGGTCGAATGGCTGCTCGGCAATGTCGAGCTCAATTCGCGTTGGTGCCTGATCCATGCGACGCACATGACTCGGGAGGAGGCCCGCGCCATGGGCCAGAGCGGTGCGGTTGCCGGCCTCTGCCCGATCACCGAAGCCAATCTCGGCGACGGCACCTTTGCCATTCTTCCGTTCACGCAGGCCGGTGGTGCCTGGGGCGTCGGCTCGGACTCCAATGTGCTGATCGGGCTTTCGGATGAGCTGCGGCAGCTCGAATATTCCGAGCGGCTGGCGCATCGCGCCCGCAATGTCATCGCCCGGCCGAATGCCTCCACTGCGCGACGGCTTTTCGATGCGGCGGTTGCCGGTGGGGCGCAGGCGCTTGGCACCAAGGCGGGGCTCGCGGCCGGCAACCCGGCGGATTTCGTCAGCCTCAAGCCGCGCGATGTGGATTTCGCCGACGATCGGCTGCTGGACCGCTGGCTTTTCGCCCATGGAGCCGATATCGATTGCGTGTGGGTCCGCGGCGTGAAACACGTTTCGGAAGGGCGGCACAGTGCGAGCGAGCGTGTCACCCGGCGCTTTCAGCGCGTTATGACGGAGCTCGTCGAAGGTATGTGATGGTCGTCTCAGCCGCTCTTCTCGCCGATCCGGAGCTGTCGCTGCACCAGCGGATCGTCAACGATATCGAGGGCAAGATACTCTCCGGCGAATGGGCGCCGGGGCAGCGCATTCCGTTCGAGCTCGACCTGGCGGCACAATATAACTGTTCGCGCATGACCGTGAACAAGGCGATGACGCAGCTGGCACGCGCGGGCCTGGTCGAGCGGCGCAAGAAATCCGGCTCCTTCGTCACCCAGCCGCATTCGCAGTCGGCAGTGCTGGAAATCCGCGACATCAAGCTTGAGGTCGAAAGCCTGGGCAAGCCCTATCGCTACGAACTTTCGGAGCGGAAGAAGCGCAAGGCGACGCTGGAGGATCGCGCCCATCTCGGCGTTGCAGTCAACTCGCCCGTGCTGGCGATCACCGGCCTTCACTATTCCGGCGACCGGGTGTTCTGCCTGGAAGACCGCATCATCAACCTCGCCGCCGTGCCGGGTGCGGCCGAGGAAAAGTTCGAGCGGACTGCGCCCAGCCCCTGGCTGTTGCAACAGGTGCCGTGGAGTGCGGCCGAACACCGGATCATGGCGGTCGAAGCGGACGAGGATATCGCGGCGGCCCTGGATATTCCGGTCGGCGCTGCCTGCCTGGTGGTCGAGCGCCGGACATCGATGAACGGCGCCTTTCTCACCCATGTACGGCTGACTTATCTGGGGTCAAGCCACGAACTGATCGCCCGGTTCACGCCGTCGCTGGCGGGGTCGGCGTAATCAACTCCAATCGAGTTGACCGATCGGAGCTGGCCGCTGCAATCCTCGACAAGTTTTAATCAAAAAGCCGGATCGACAGAGCAAGCGTCTGCGGCACCGGGTTCCACATGCCTGTGCGGAGACCTGCCTCTCGCAGCGCATGCGCCGTCCAGGTGTTGCAGCCCATCAATGCGTTGAAGACGCCGTTGGCCTCATAGAAGGCGTCGTAGCGGCCGTAACGCGCACTGGGGATGGCTGCCGGTTTATTGTCCTGAAGCGCGAAGCTGGCGAGAATGAAATCAAGCATGCGGTTTTCGCCTGCGTCGCTGACGCGCAGAAGTGTGACGCCGGGATCGTCTTGCTGGATCGTGCCGGCGACGGAGACATGCATCACCGAACGATCGACGGTCAGCGCCCGGAACACCGGCAGCGGCTTGATGTCGGCCCAATGCGGCGTTTCCAAATAGAAGGAGCGACCACCCCAGCCGACGACCAGATATTTCGCACCGGGATTGTCGACCGGTATACCAGCTTCGATGAGGAAGGCAAAGCGGGTGCGCAGTGCATCGTCGAGCGGGATGGCGATGTCGGTGTGGATGGGGTTGGAGAGGACAAGGATTTGGTGAGGGGCTTCATTCGAACTGTCCGCATTCGCCGATTGCAGCAGCGGGCGGGGGATGAAGGTGCCCGCCGCGACAAAAACCGCGATCAGAACCAGAAGGCGGATGATCCAACGCAAAATGGCTCTCAATGCGCGATACTTAGCCAAAGCTTGATGTCATCGACATGGTCGCGGATCCCATGCAATTGATTCAGCCCCGGCTCCGTTTGTTCTTCAGCCACCATGCGATGCTCCAGCAAATCTCATGAGGAATAGGCGTGCCGCCAGATTTTGCAACTTGGAACACGGAAGAGTGTTCCGAGTGCGGCAACATTCTCAGGTTTTCGCTCACGGTCACCCCATTATCTCGGCCAGTGGTTCAAGCTTGTCCCGATATTTCAACAAATAGCGATGGTTCTTGATGAAATGCGAGCCCAACGCATCCACTGCATGTTGCTTGACCGGCTCGATATCCTCGCCGGTCAGAAGCACCCGCACGGCAAGCGCAAATCCCCATTCAGCCTGCGTCAGATAGCCCAGCCGCCGGGTCGACCAGCCCTGTGTACCGCTTCCGACGTCGTTAAACTGGCTGAATTGGAACGACTGGTTGCCGCCGAACAGCCCGAAGCCGAAGAACACGGTGGCGAGATCGGTGGCGAACTCTTCGTTGTCGCCCCAATCATCCGGACGCGTCGGGATGGAATGGAGGATGCCGTGGCAAAGTTCATGCCCCAGCACCGCGATGAGATGTTCCAGATCGCGGGCGCTGCCGGGCTCGTAGGTGATGACCTGGCGATTGTCGCGTCTGCTGTAGGTGCCGGCCGGGTCGCGCGGCGCGTTCTTGACGATCGCGAGATGGCCGACATGGGGATCGATCGCGGCTTGCTGGGCAACGAGCTCGAAATTGCTCGGATCGACGCCGAGCTGGCCGCAGACCTGGGCGAAGACGAATTCCACGTGCGCATGCCCCGAAAGGCCTGAGCGCGGGAAATCCGCCTGTCTTGGATATTTCGACGGCAGCGATCTCACACGGGCGATGCCGCCGAGATTTTCGAGCAGCCAAGCCCAGGCGCCGAGCTGCCACTCGACATCGTCCTCGCTCAATGTCGGCTTTGTCGACCAGAACATTTCAGAACAGGAAATAGCGCTGCGCCATCGGCAGCACCGTGGCCGGCTCGCAGGTGAGCAGCACGCCGTCGGCGCGGACTTCGTAAGTCTCCGGGTCGACCTCGACATGCGGGGTGAGGTCGTTGTGGATCATCGATTTTTTCGAGATGCCGCCGCGGGTGTTTTTCACCGCCAGCAGCTTCTTCGCCACGCCGAGCCGGTTTTGCAGACCGGCATCGAGCGAAGCCTGCGAGACGAAGGTGACTGAGGAATTGGTGCGCAGCTTGCCATAGGCCGCGAACATCGGCCGGTAATGCATCGGCTGCGGTGTCGGGATCGAGGCGTTTGGATCGCCCATCGGGGCCGCGGCGATCGAGCCGCCGAGCAGCACCATGTCCGGCTTGACGCCGAAGAAGGCGGGTGACCAGAGAACGAGATCGGCGCGTTTGCCGACTTCCACCGAGCCGATCTCGTGGCTGAGGCCCTGGGCGATGGCCGGATTGATCGTATATTTGGCGATGTAGCGCTTAATCCGGACATTGTCGTTGTCGCCGGTCTCTTCTTTCAGGCTGCCCCGCTGACGCTTCATCTTGTCAGCCGTCTGCCAGGTGCGGATTGCCACTTCGCCGACGCGGCCCATGGCCTGGCTGTCGGACGAGATGATCGAGAAAGCCCCCATATCGTGCAGGATGTCTTCGGCGGCGATCGTCTCCTTGCGGATACGGCTTTCGGCGAAGGCGATATCTTCCGGGATCGACGGGCTCAGGTGATGGCAGACCATCAGCATGTCCAGGTGTTCGGCAAGCGTGTTGACCGTATAGGGGCGGGTCGGGTTGGTCGACGACGGGATGACGTTGAGCGAGCCGCAGACCTTGATGATGTCGGGCGCGTGACCGCCGCCGGCCCCTTCGGTGTGGAAGGCGTGGATCGTGCGTCCTTTGATGGCGTCGATCGTATCCTCGACAAATCCGGATTCGTTCAGCGTATCGGTGTGGATCATCACCTGGATGTCATAGGCGTCGGCAACGGACAGGCAGCAATCGATCGCCGCCGGGGTCGTGCCCCAATCTTCGTGCAATTTCAGGCTCGAGGCGCCAGCCAGCACCATTTCCTCGAGTGCGGCGGGCAGCGAGGCGTTGCCCTTGCCGGCCAGCGCGAGGTTCATCGGGAAGGCATCGAAGCTTTCGATCATGCGTTCGATATGCCAGGCGCCTGTGCAGGTGGTGGCGAGCGTGCCATGGGCGGGACCGGTGCCACCGCCCAGCATGCAGGTCACGCCGCTCATCAGCGCTTCCTCGATCTGCTGCGGGCAGATAAAGTGAATATGCGCATCCATGCCGCCGGCGGTAAGGATTTTGCCCTCGCCGGCAATGGCCTCGGTCGAAGGGCCGACGATGATCGTGATCCCCGGTTGCGTGTCCGGATTTCCGGCCTTGCCGATGGCGGCGATGCGGCCGTCCTTGAGACCGACATCGGCTTTGACGATGCCCCAATGGTCGATGATCAGCACATTGGTGATCACGGTGTCGACCGCGCCATCCGCCCGCGTCACCTGGCTCTGGCCCATGCCGTCGCGGATGACCTTGCCGCCGCCGAATTTTACTTCTTCGCCATAGGTGGTGAAATCCTTCTCGACCTCGACGAAGAGCTCCGTGTCGGCGAGACGCAGCCGGTCGCCGGTGGTCGGGCCGAACATCGAGGCGTAGGCGGCGCGGGACATCTTGTAGGACATGGGGTCAGGCTCCTTGGGAGAGGGGAGTGAACGGAAAGGTTTTTCCGGCCTTGCGGTCGATCGTGATGGTTGGCGAGGCGCCGGCTGCCTCGTTCAGTTCGGCAATCAGGTAGTCGGCAAATCCTGCTGTGCCCTTCTTGAAGGATGACAGCGCCCGCTCGATGGCAGATGCTTCGGCGAGCACGATGACGTCGGATGAAAGCAGGCTTTCGACGACCGAAGTCAGCCGCGAGCGATCGTATTCCGGCCTGCGCCGCAGCGTCCAGACCAATTCAATCAGAGTGATCACATTGACGTAAGCCGGCTGCTCCGTGGTCAGCCGATTGTCGACGAAATCCGTCACAACGGGCGACCAGATCGGGTCGTCGTCTAGGAGATAGCGCAACAGGATGTTTGTATCGATGCCGATCAAGGGTCTTCCTCCCTGCGATCGATGTCGGTTCTGCGCTGAACGGTTTCAGCAATCGCGTCTTCGATGTCGACCGGTTCGCTTGGCGTGTTGAAAATGCCCTTCAGGTGCCGCAGGCCGCTCTTCTTGGCGATCACCGATACCTTGCCGTCATCGCCGATGATGAACTGCACCGAGCCGCCCGGCGGCAGACCGAGCGCCTTGCGGACTTCTATGGGAATCGTCGCCTGTCCCTTTGTCGACGTTCTGGCATCAAACCTGCCCATTGCGCGCTCCATGAATTCCCTACTTTTCAGAAAATTCATACATATCACGAATTCCCATACTTTTCCAGTCTCCCCTGCCTCACGCGATCTTCCACCCACTGCTCCTCTGCTTCCCAGGGGTGCCATTCCCAGCCCTGATGGCCGAAGCCGACAAGCGTCACACTGTCGTCCGGCTGGCTGAAATGGACAAGGAATTCGGCAATGGCGACGAGGCCAGTCGAGGGCACGACATAGGGTGCAGGATGGTAGGCGCCGAGTTCGGCGTCCAGCCGCTCATGGGTGGCGGCGGGGGCGATATGAAAGGCCTTGCCCGTCTCCCGGGCGAAGGTGCGAAAACCATCTGTATAGTCGTCGCAGAAATCGTTCAGCTCCGGATGTGCAGCGAGGATCGATGGACGCATGGCGGCAAATTTCTGGGGATTGCGGATGCACCAGATGGCGGAGGCGGTCAGCACGAAGGGATTGGCCTTCCACTCCGTGCCTTCGGTCATCGCCTTGCCCGGTCGACCGGTATTGCAGACGGTGACGATATCGGTCCGGGTGCCGCCATTGCCGGCCGAGCGGCAGTCGTTGAAGCGCATGACCAGGTCGGCCGCGTCGATCGTGCGGGCCAGGCCCGGATCGATCTCCCCATTGCCGACGATCATGATGCTGCGTGTGGTCATTCACCCAAGCCCTTGATCAGGCCCTTCAATGCCTTGATGCGGTCATTGGTCATCCCGGCCTTGCAGGTGAGCAGCAGCTGGCCGAGGATCGTGCCGCCCTGCGCCTCGTAACCCACCGTATCGCAATGGGCGTCGCGGTACTGGATCCAGATCCGCTGCGCCGCTTTGAGCGAGGCGACCGCTCCGGCTTGTGCCTTGCTGGCTGCCTGGGCGTCGAGATCGGCTTCGGTCTTCAGCGCCTGCTTGTAAACGGCGTTCAGTTGCTTGTCAGCTTTGTTGTAGTCCTGTTCGGCGCAATATTGCATTTCCACCGTGGAATTGCCGCCATTGGAGCAGTCGATTTGCGGCTGGTCCTCGGCCCGAGCCATGCCGGCAATCGGTAAGATGAGAAGCGTGGCGCCGAGTGTCAGAATAGAAAGTCGCACGGGTCCTCCGGATCTGTTTCCAGCGTGTCGATCGTGCGAGTCTGCCCTTCCGGGATATCACCTGCATCCCAGCTATGGCATGAATGTCGCGGTCCGGATTCAACCATTTTCGGGTGCGATCTCCATTTCGTTTCGGCGGCCATGCCCGACAATCAGTTGCCCATGCCCTTGATCAGTTCCTGCAGTTCCTTGACGCGCTTGTTGGTCAGGTCGGTCTTGCAGCCGTCGATCAACATCGGCTGCATCGTGCCGCCAACGGCCTGGTAACCCTCGCCTTCGCATTCGCCATCGCGATAGTCGATCCAGGCGCGCTGCGCCTTCTTCAGCGCCTTCAGCGCGCCGACATAGTCGGGATTGATCTCAGCCGACTGCTTGTCGAGATCCTGCTGGCTTTTCACGGCTTGTTTATAGACCACGTTGAGCTGGTCATCGGCCTTAGAGAAATCCATCGCCGCGCAATAATTCATGTCGGCCTGGGTTTCGGCATTCTTGCAGTCAACCTGCTGGTCGTCGCCGCTGTTGCTGCTGTCGTCCTGCTGCGCATGGGTCAAACTCGCGCTGCTCAACAGCAACAATGCCGCGATTGCTGCTCGCTTCATGCGTTTCCTCCTGATTTTTTTATAATTTTCCCATCACCTGCTGGCGGAAGCCGTAGACCTCGCGCTTGCCGGAAAGCGGGATAAGCTGCACCGTGCGCTTCTGGCCGGGCTCGAAGCGCACCGCGGTGCCTGAGGGAATGTCGAGGCGCATGCCGCGGGCCTTCTCCCGGTCGAAATCCAGCCCTTTGTTGGTCTCGAAGAAATGATAATGCGAGCCGACCTGGATCGGCCGGTCGCCGGTATTGGCGACGTCGATGGTCACGGTCGGCAGGCCGGCATTGAGTTCGATCTCGCCCTTGGCGGGGATGAGTTCACCGGGGATCATGGTCGGTCCTTTCTCACGCGGCCTTGTTGGGCTGGCAGCCTTCGGCTTTCAGAATGCGTTTGGTGGAGGCGGGATATTTGGCGAGCATCGCGGCGGGGCGAATGGGGCGGATGGCAAAATTGCCGCCGCAATTCGGGCAGGTGCCGGCAAGCGTATTTTCCGCACAATCGGCGCAGAAGGTGCATTCAAAGGTGCAAATGCGTACCTCGGCGCTTTCTGGCGGCAGGTCCCTGTTGCAGCATTCGCAGTTGGGGCGGAGTTCCAGCATCGAGGCCTCAGCGGATCGGTTCGTGGACGGTGACGAGTTTCGTGCCGTCGGGGAAGGTTGCCTCGACCTGCACGTCGTGGATCATTTCGGCAATGCCTTCCATCACCTGGTCACGGCTGATGACATGGGCGCCGGCCTCCATCAGATCGGCCACCGAGCGGCCGTCGCGGGCGCCCTCGACGACGAAATCGGAGATCAGCGCGATCGCCTCGGGATAGTTGAGCTTGACGCCGCGTTCAAGCCGGCGCTGCGCCACCATCGCTGCCATCGAGATCAGCAGCTTGTCCTTTTCACGGGGGGAGAGATTCATCGATTGCTCCGCGGTAAGCTCAGTCTTTTCAATATGAAATCAGTCGTCATCGGCCGGCAATACGGCAAATGACGCAGGCCGTTAAAGGCTCCACACTTTCGGGGCGGGATCGCCATTTCGCAAGAGCGAAATTGCCGGGATGAGCATTTTTCTGAGCTCGAAACCTTCCGAGGCGACGAAGCGGATCAGGAGCTTGCCGTTCCAGACGCTGACGCCGGCAGAGGCGTCGCCCAAGAGTTTTCTGAGCGGCGAGATCAGCGCCTCGGTGCGGGTGCCGCAATAGATCAGGGTGGCGAAGGCCTGGTTGCCTTGGAGCACGGGCGACTTGGCGATCAGCCTGCGGAGATCGCCCGACAGGCAGACGTCTTCGGCATGGATCAGGCAGCCGCCCCGGCGCACCCGCCAGCGGTCGCGAAAGAGGCCGGTCCCGACGATTTCGCCCATTGCCTTGCGGCCGAGGAGCACGGCTTCGAGGCCGATGAATTCGGCGCTGTCGGCGAGATCGACATCGAGCGTGCGGCGAAGCGCGCCCTGGTCGAAGAGAATGGTTTCCTGCGGCAGCCAGTGCAGACTGGCATTAGGGCCGGCTTTGAGTGTGGTGGCGACCTCGGCATGGCCGCCCGAGGATTTGTAGACGCGCTCGCAGGCCTGGGTGGTGACGGTGACATAGGTGTTCGCGCCAGCCTCGACCTGCCAGGCAATGCGATCGCCGCCGGTCAGGCCGCCGGACGTGTTGATCAGTACAGCTTCCATGCGGCCGTCATAGGATTCGGGGATACGAATCTTGGCGGCGCTTTCCTGGAAGAAGACGTCGAGCCTGGTTTTGTTGCCGGCGGATTTGGTGACGAGGCGGGCGGCGCCCTTGGCGCGCTGGGGGAGGATGGCGATTTCGGGATTGGGGGCGAGCATCGGTCAAACCCCCCTCTGCCCTGCCGGGCATCTCCCCCTCAAGGGGGGAGATTGATTCGCGGCGCGTGCCTGCCCCAAGCATCGCCGAATTCTAGGTGGGTGAAGTCTGATGAGCGCGCCCCATCCAATCTCCCCCCTTGAGGGGGAGATGCCCGGCAGGGCAGAGGGGGGTAACTCGCGCATGCAAACGTTCAAAGGCTACACCGTCAAATGCCGGCGCGCCTCGGATGTGTCCAGCGTCTCGGCTAGACCCTGGTGGACGATCTCGCCGCGATCCATGATGTAGACATGGTCGGCGAGTTCGCGGCAGAAATCAAGGTATTGTTCGACCAGCAGAATTGCCATGCCGGTCGAGTCACGCAGATAGCGGATAGCCCGGCCGATATCCTTGATGATCGACGGCTGAATGCCTTCGGTGGGCTCGTCGAGGACCAGGATTTTTGGCCGCGTCACCAGCGCCCGGCCGATGGCGAGCTGCTGCTGCTGGCCGCCGGACAGGTCGCCGCCGCGGCGGCCGAGCATGGATTGCAGCACGGGGAAGAGGCTGAAGATATCGTCTGGGATCGAGCGGTCAGCGCGCTTGAGCGGGGCATAGCCGCTTTCGAGGTTTTCCTTGACAGTGAGCAGCGGGAAGATTTCGCGCCCCTGCGGCACATAGCCGATGCCGAGCTTGGCGCGGGCATAGGGCGGCAAGCCGTTCATCGGCCTGTCGTTAAAGGTCGCGGTGCCGGCGGAGAGCGGATGCTGGCCGGTAATGGCGCGCAGCAGCGAGGATTTGCCGACACCGTTGCGGCCGAGCACGCAGGTGATCTTGCCCATTTCGGCTTTCATCGAGATGCCGCGCAGGGCCTGGGCGGCGCCGTAATGGAGGTTGGCGTTTTCGACGGTCAGCATGCGGGGAGCCCCTGTTTTCCGGGGTTACCCCCCTCTGTCCTGCCGGACATCTCCCCCTCAAGGGGGGAGATTGACCCGAGGCGGCCGCTCGGCCTGACCGCGAGGTTTCTGATGAGATGGTGACGGTGCCTCTTGCCGATCTCCCCCCTTGAGGGGGAGATGCCCGGCAGGGCAGAGGGGGGTACCAAGAATTCCAACGTTGACATCTTCATCGCCCCAGATAGTTTTCGATCACTTTCGGATCGGAACTGACAAAATCGATCGACCCTTCCGCCAGCACCGAGCCTTCCGCCAGGCACGTCACCTTGACGCCGAGATCGCGGATGAAGCCCATGTCGTGCTCGACCACCACGACCGAACGGGTCTTGGCGATCTCCTTCAGCAGAATAGCTGTCTCGGCCGTCTCCGCGTCGGTCATGCCGGCGACGGGTTCGTCTACGAGAAGCAGCTTCGGTTCCTGCGCGAGCAGCATGCCGATCTCCAGCCATTGCTTCTGGCCGTGGCTGAGATTGGCGGCGTAATCATCTTTGCGGGCAGTGAGCCGCACCGTTTCGAGGATTTCCTCGATGCGGGTCTTGTCGGCCGGCGTCAGCGTATAGAACAGCGTGGCGAAGACGCCACGGTTGCGGTTGAGCGCCAGTTCAAGATTGTCCCAGACCGTGTGGCTTTCAAACACGGTCGGTTTCTGGAATTTGCGGCCGATGCCGAGCTGGGCGATGTCGGCCTCGTCCTTCTTGGTCAGGTCGATCGTGCCGTTGAAGAAGACCTCGCCCTGGTCGGGCCGGGTCTTGCCGGTGATGATGTCCATCATCGTCGTCTTGCCGGCACCGTTTGGGCCGATAATGGCGCGCAGCTCACCCGGTTCGACGACGAAGGACAGCGAATTGAGCGCCTTGAAGCCATCGAAGGAGACGGAGACGCCGTTCAGGTAGAGGATGCTGGTGGGTTTTTCGGGTGCGTTGATCGGGGGCATCTCGTCTACTCCGCAGCTTCGGGTTCGGCGCCGGTGGGGATCATGGCCGCCTTTTCGCGGGCTGCCGCCATACGGTAGGATTGCCGGGTCTTGATCGACTGCTGGATGGTGCCGGCGATACCCTTGGGCAGGAGGAGCGTGGTGAGCACGAAGAGGCCGCCCAGTGCAAACAGCCAGTAATCGGGGAAAAGGCCGGTGAAGATGGTCTTGCCGCCATTGACCAGGATCGCGCCGATGATCGGGCCGATCAGCGTCGAGCGTCCGCCGACAGCCGTCCAGATGACGACCTCGATCGAATTGGCGGGTGCGAATTCGCCGGGATTGATGATGCCGACCTGCGGCACATAGAGCGCGCCGGCAATGCCGGCCATCATCGCCGAGACGACGAAGGTGAAGAGTTTCATGTTCTCGACCCGGAAGCCGAGGAAGCGCACCCGGCTTTCGGCATCGCGCACTCCGATCAGCACCTTGCCGTATTTCGAACGGACGATTGCCGAGGCGATAAGCAGAGCAAGGGCGAGGAAGACTGCGGTGGCGGCGAAGAGGCTAGCGCGGGTAGCGTTGGCCTGGATGTTGAAGCCGAGAATGTCCTTGAAATCGGTCATGCCATTGTTGCCGCCGAACCCCATGTCATTGCGGAAGAAGGCGAGCAGCAGCGCATAGGTCATCGCCTGGGTGATGATCGACAGGTAAACGCCGTTGACGCGGCTGCGGAAGGCGAACCAGCCGAAAATGAAGGCGAGCAGGCCAGGCACCACAAGCACCATCAGTGCGGCAAACCAGAACATGTCGAAGCCATGCCAGAACCAGGGCAGGTCTTTCCAGTTGAGGAAGACCATGAAGTCCGGCAGCAGCGGATTGCCATAGACGCCGCGCGAGCCGATCTGGCGCATCAGATACATGCCCATCGCATAGCCGCCGAGTGCGAAGAAGGCGCCGTGACCAAGCGAGAGAATGCCGCAGAAGCCCCAGACGAGGTCGAGCGCCAGTGCCAGCATGGCATAGGTGAGATATTTGCCGAACAGCGACATGATATAGGTCGGAACATGCAGCGCGCTGTCTGGGCCGGTCATCAGGTTGAGGACCGGCACCAGCACCGCCAGCGCCAGCAGCACGAGCACGGCGACGACGATCTTGCGGTCCAGCGAGCGCAGGAGAAAAGCGGTTATCATGCTTCCACCGACCTTCCTTTGAGGGCGAACAGGCCGCGTGGCCGCTTCTGGATGAAGAGGATGATGAGGACGAGAACCAGGATCTTGCCGAGAACAGCGCCAGCATAGGGTTCGAGGAACTTGTTGAGGATGCCGAGCGAAAACGCGCCGACCAGCGTGCCCCAGAGATTGCCGACGCCGCCGAACACCACGACCATGAAGCTGTCGATGATGTAGCCCTGGCCGAGATTGGGTGAGACATTGTCGATCTGGCTGAGCGCCACGCCGGCAATGCCGGCAATGCCGGAGCCGAGCGCAAAAGTGGCCGCATCGACCCAGGGCGTGCGAATGCCCATCGACGAGGCCATGCGGCGGTTCTGGGTGACGGCGCGCATCTGTAGCCCCATCGGCGTCTGCTTGAGGATGAACAGCAGGGCGGCGAAAACGGCGAGCGCGAAGACGATGATCCAGGTGCGGTTCCAGGTAAATGTCAGGCCACCGACATCGAAGGAGCCGGACATCCAGGACGGATTGGTGACTTCGCGGTTGGTTGGGCCGAAAATGGTGCGCACGCCCTGCTGCAGAATGAGCGATATGCCCCAGGTGGCGAGCAGGGTTTCGAGCGGCCGGCCATACAGGAAGCGGATCACCAGCCGTTCGATCACCAGGCCGACGAAGCCGGTGAAGAGGAAGGCGGACGGGACGGCGATCGCGAGTGAATAATCGGCGAGCTCCGGCGCCCAGGCGCCGATCGCCTGCTGTACCACGTAGGTGGTGTAGGCACCGATCATGACCATTTCGCCATGCGCCATGTTGATCACGCCCATGACGCCAAAGGTGATGGCGAGCCCGATGGCGGCGAGCAGCAGGATCGAGCCGAGCGAAACGCCGTAGGAAACATTCTGGGCGACATCCCAGAGCGCCAGTGAATGATTGATGCCGTCGATATCGGACTGGATGATCGGCTTGAGATCGGCCGGCGCGGTCTGCATCGCCATGGAAAGGATGGTCAGCGCGTCACGGTCGCCATGCGCGGCGATCAGGTCGATGGCCGCCTTTTTGTCGTCGGCCTTGGCGTCGGATTTCAGGATGATGACGGCGCGGGCAGCTTCCATGACGCCCTTGACCTCGCCGTCCTGCTCCTGCTTGAGGGCGGAGTTGAGGAGATCGAGGTTGGATGGGTCGGCGTCTTTCAGCATGCCCTGGGCGGCGGCAAGGCGGGCACTGCGGTCGGGCGACAGCAACGTCATCTGGGCGCTGACATCGTCAATCACCGCGCGCACGGAATTGTTGATCTTGACCTTGCTCATCGTGTCGGGATCGACATCAGCCACGGGCGTGCCCGTGATCGGGTCGACGAAGGATGGATTGTCATCGTCGCCCTGCTGCAGCAGCACCGGGCCGCCATCCTCGCTGACATAGAGCAGGCCATTGCTCAACGCGTCGAGGAGTTTTGCGACATGCGGGTCTCTGGAGGCGGCGAGCGCCTTGATGGCAGCCTCGCGTTCGGGGAATCCGCCGACGCCGAGCGCATTGACCAGCGTATGGATCTTGTCGTCTTCCTGGGCGCGAACGGTGCTGGCGAGTGCCGAAACCATCAGGCAAAAAGCAATGAAAACAATCTTGAGGGCGCGATTCATCGGCTTTTCGCCTCATTCACCGCCGATCACCGCAATCTTGCGATCGGCGCAGCGCCTCGCAGCGCTGGTTCAACCGGGCTTCCGCCCGGGCAAGCCCGGACGGAAGTGATCTTGGTGTGTTGTTGGGGTTTCACACCAGGAGATGTTTTAGACCGATATCAGGAACCCTTGCCGCCGCACTTGCCGGACTTCACATTGAAGTTGCCGCAGTTGAGGGGCTTGCGCCAATCGGAGATCAGGTCCTTGGAGTCCGGCAGGAAGTCCGACCATTCGTCGCCGACCACTTCCGGCGTCTGCTGAACGATGGTGAACTGGCCGTCGGCCTGGATTTCGCCGATCAGGACGGGCTTGGTGATGTGGTGGTTCGGCATCACGGTGGCATAGCCGCCGGAGAGGTTGGGAACGGTCACGCCGATGATCGAGTCGAGCACCTTGTCGGTGTCGGTCGTGCCGGCGGCCTGCACGGCCTTGACCCAGGCGTTGAAGCCGATATAGGCGGCTTCCATCGGGTCATTGGTCACGCGCTTCTTGTCCTTGGTATAGGCGTGCCATTCCTTGATGAACTTCTTGTTGGCCGGGCTTTCGACCGATTCAAAATAGTTCCAGGCGGCGAGATGGCCGACCAGCGGCTTGGTGTCGAGACCGGCGAGTTCCTCTTCGCCGACCGAGAAGGCGACGACCGGGATATCGGTGGCCTTGATGCCCTTGTTGCCCAGTTCCTTGTAGAACGGCACGTTGGCGTCGCCGTTGATGGTCGAGACGACGGCGGTCTTCTTGCCGGCCGAGCCGAAATCCTTGATCTTGGCCACTTCCGTCTGCCAATCGGAGAAACCGAACGGCGTATAATTGATCATGATGTCTTCCTTGGGGATACCCTTGGAAATCAGGTAGGCCTCAAGGATCTTGTTGGTCGTGCGCGGATAGACATAGTCCGTCCCTTCGAGCACGAAGCGCTTCACCTTCTCATTGTTGAGCAGGTAGTCGACGGCCGGGATCGCCTGCTGGTTGGGGGCAGCGCCGGTGTAGAAGATGTTGCGCGAGGACTCTTCGCCTTCATACTGGACCGGGTAGAAGAGGATGGAATTGGTCTCTTCGAAGACCGGCAGGACCGACTTGCGCGACGACGAGGTCCAGCAGCCGAACACGGCGGCGACATGGTCCTTCTGGATCAGCTCGCGGGCCTTTTCGGCAAACAGCGGCCAGTCCGATGCCGGGTCGACGACGACGGCTTCGAGCTTCTTGCCCAAGAGGCCGCCCTTCTTGTTCTGCTCGTCGATGAGCATCAGCATGACGTCCTTGAGCGTGGACTCGGAAATCGCCATGGTGCCGGACAGCGAATGCAGGATGCCAACCTTGATCGTATCCTCAGCGAAGGCTTGCACGGCGGAAAGCGACATGGCGCCTGCCAGCAATGCAGTGGTGATCATGTTCTTGAGTTTCATCTTGTTCCCCTCTCTTTTGAGCGTGAGGCAACGGGTTAAGATTGGGTTAAAGCCGTTGTCTGGCGGGAACTATCGTGCGAGATTGTGCACTGCGACATACGTCATATGACGTACCGGGCAGGGGGAAAGGGGGAAGGACGCAATATGCGTTTGGTCATCATGCAGGAGAATTACTGACCACGGGTTTGCGTTAACGCTTGCCGCCGGAGAAGATCTTATGAAGTTGATCGATCACCTTCATAAAGCCGGTGGTACCAGCTTGGCTAATTGCGTAGAAGACAGCAAACCCCGCGATCAGCCAGAAGCTGATTGTTCCCTTTAAAGCCAATAGATACAGAATGTATAGGACTGCGATGGCGGCGAAAACTTGAAGAGCTAGCGAAGAATATGCCTGCACTAGGCCGTAGACTCATAACGCGTTGATCCAGATGCGGGTAGCAATGATTTTGGCGGCGGCAAGGAAATTGGCTGGGTTCTTGTCGTAACGTGTTGCCATAGCTCGATATTGTTTGAGCTTATTGAAGAAGCGTTCGACGAGATTTCTT
>NZ_JBFUFK010000068.1:0-44880 GCF_056403475.1 Rhizobium sp. P2_G9
CGATGGCCGACCCTTGCCCCCTTGCCCCGCTCTGCGCGCGATGCCATACAAAACCGTAAGGTCGGGACGAACAGGAAGGCCAACCCGTCGAACAAACAGGAAATCCCTAACTCATACCTTGACAGCAAAATCCTCATGTGAGGGGGGAGAAGACTCGTGGCACTCTCCCGGCGTCAATCAGGACACAGCGGAGCCGCGGGTTAAGCTCCCCTTGTGAGGGTTCGACGGACGGGTCGAGACCAGTGGCTCGACTTTGTAAGTCGTGAGGGGTCTTTGCGTCATATCGATAGCTCTGCGGCCGATCCGGGCGATAGGCGCCGCAACCGGAGACTTCGATGACCGATGACGAACGCAGGCGCATGGCACAGGCCCTGCTCGATATGCCGCTGTTCAACCAGCTCTGGGACGAGCTCGAGACGTCGGCGATCGATCGCTGCATCCATGCGAAGCCCAATGACGACGAGACACGACGCGTGATGGCCGCCGAGGCCCGCGTCATCAGACTTTTCCGCGACCGGATCAGGAGCCTGGCTCAATCCGCCGTCGAGGGAAAGAAGGCGCCGGCATAGGGCCGGCGCGGAGCGACAAGCTCCCAAACCCAAGGACATGACCATGACGACAGCAACCGCCAACCCGGCCTCGGCCGGGAGCGATAGTGCATCGCAAACCCTTTCCCTCGACGATGCCGCAAGCCTGGATTTCCACGATCCCGAAGAGGACAACGGCGGAGCCTGGCGACCGGATGGCGAGGAGAGGAACGACGCCGTCAGCCTGGAAAAGGCGGCGCAAAACCTGAAGACCGATGACGAAGGCGATGAGCCGACCGGCGAGGCCGGGGCCAACAAAGCCGACGAAGCCGATGACGGTGACAAGCAGCCCATCCTGATGAAAGGCGGCGAGCAGGTCACGCTTGGGGAACTCAAGCACGGCTATATGCGGGACAAGGATTATCGACACAAGACGCAGGCTCTCGGCAATTCGCGCCGATCGCTTGAGTCGACGGCAGCTCGCGTCCTCAAATCCGTGGACGCCGTCGCCGGATTTCTTGCAGAACAGCTTCCCGACGAACCGTCGCGGCATCTGGCGATGACCGACCCAGGCGAATATACCCGCCGCAAGGCGATGTTCGACGCCGGCATCGAGCAGATCCAGTCCATCCTGTCCTTCGCCAACGACACCAAGACGGCGTCGCGGGAGATGACGGCTGAACAGTTGCAGGCGACGCTTGCCCAGGAAAACGCACTTCTCGTCGACGCATTTCCCGAGCTTCAAAAGCCGGACGTGCGGGAAAAATTCTTCGCCGATGCGTTCAGCACCGGCGGCGATTTCGGCTTCAGCCCCGACGAGATGCGCGCATTCAACGACCACCGGTATTTCAAGGTCATGCATTGGGCCATGAAAGGACTGGAGGCCGAGCGGGCGCGCGCGAAAGCGATGAGCAAGCTGGACAATGCCCCGCCGCTCACGCCCAAGGCGCGGCAGGCGGGCAAGACTGCAGGAAGTCGTGACGCGATGCGAAAGCTGTCTCAAACCGGGTCGATCCACGACGCGCTCAAGATCGACTTCTGATCCGACACTTCCATCAAAGGAAAATAGGCAATGGCTGTTATCGCCAATACCTTCACCACCGCCAGTGCGGTCGGTAACCGAGAAGAGCTGTCCGACGTGGTGTCCCGCATCACGCCGGAAGACACGCCGATCTATTCGCTGGTCGAAAAGGGCAAATGCGTTTCGATCCATCCCGAATGGGAAACCGATGATCTCGCCGCCCCCGGCGCCAATGCGCATGAGGAAGGCGAGGATTATACCTTTGCCAACGTCACGCCGCCGGCGCGGATGGGCGACTATACCCAGATCGTGCGCAAGGACTGGATCATTTCCGGCACCCAGGAGGAAGTCTCCGAGGCCGGCAATGTGCAGAAGCGCAAATACCAGCGCGCCAAGAAGGGCGTCGAAGTCCGCAAGGACATCGAATTCGCCATCGTCTCCAACACCGCTTCCGTGGCCGGCGCGACACGCTATCTCGGCGGCCTGCCGTCCTGGCTGGTCACCAATGTGTCGCGCGGCGCCAGCGGCGCCAATGGCGGCTTCAGCTCCGGCACCGGGCTGACGGTGGCGGCGACCAACGGCACGCAGCGCGCCTTCACCAAGACGATCCTCGATAGCGTCATGCAGCAGGGCTACAATTCCGGCGCCAACCTGCGTTATGCCGTCACTTCGCCCTATGTGAAGAGCGTCTTCGTCACCTTCATGTCGGACACCAATGTGGCGTCGTTCCGCTATGCCGTCTCCTCCGGCGGCGAGAAGAACACGATCATCGCCACCGCCGATTATTATGAAGGTCCGTTCGGCAAGGTGATGATCATGCCGAACCGGGTGCAGGCGGCCGCTGCCGGCGTCGCCCGCAACGCCTTCTTCCTCGATCCCGACTTCGTCTCCTTCCTTTGGCTCAGAAAGATCCAGGACGACAACGATGTCGCCAAGACCGGCGACGCCGAGAAGGGCGTGATCATTGGCGAGGGCACGCTGAAGGTCAGCAACGAGAAGGGCCTCGGCGTCGCCGCCGACCTCTTCGGCCTGACCGCCAGCTCGTAAGGGAGATCTGACCATGGATAGCTACAAGCCTTATTCGCTCACCGCCTCGGTGGTGCTCGACCGCACCCGGCATATGAAGACGCCGCTGGTGCTCAATGCCGCGGCCGGCCTGACCGTGACGCTGCCCGCCTCGACCGGCGGCGGCGACGAATACGAGATCATCGTCGGCACAACGGTGACCTCCAACAATGACGTGATCAAGGTCGCCAATTCGACCGACATCATGCAGGGCGTCTGCTGGCAGGCGGCCGATTCCGGCTCGACCTCGAATGCCTGGGAGGCCGGCGCGACCGACGACACGATCACCCTGAACGGCACCACGACCGGCGGCATCAAGGGCGACCGCATCCTCATCAAGGATGTCGCCTCCGGCCTCTGGGCCGTGCAGATGTGGGGCGCGGCCACCGGCACCGAGGCCACGCCGTTCTCGTCGACGGTGTGATGATCTGACACGAAGCGGGCGGAAAGTTCTCCGCCCGTTTCCACATCCCTTAACGGAGGCTCATATGCCCGCATCCAAGACAATTCCGATCAAGCTTCTCTATGACACCTGGTTCCAGGACGATATCCGCACGCCGGCCGGCACGGTGCTCAACGCCGATCTCGATGCCGCCAAGGCGCTGATTGCCGACGGCAAGGCCGAACGCGCCGATCCGCTGCCGGGCGACGACCAGGCATGATCATCCGCGACGGCGCCTGGACCCTGTTCGACTATGATTTCCGGACAGGGCGGCAGGTCTGGCACATGAATGACGGCGAGGGGCGGGACGTGTTCCGCACCGATTATCGCGTCGACGATGTGATCGACGCCAACCGGCAGGCGCGCAATATCGCCTCGGCCGGCTGGGCGGGGGACTGGCACCATGTCGCCTCCGTGCCGCTCAATGTGGCCTTCGATAGCGGCATCGCGCGGGCGCATGCGGAGGGGGATGACCGGTTTGTCAGCCGGTTCCTCAATGATGCGGATAACCGGGCGTGGCGGAGCAAGGACGGGCGGGTTTGAGGGGCTTGGTCGTTGATTTCAAACTCATGCGGTCTTCTGCTTTGTGGACGGCGTGGTTGTCGTCTGGGGCATACCCCCCTCTGTCCTGCCGGACATCTCCCCCTCAAGGGGGGAGATTGGATGGGGCGCCGTTCTGCCCAAAACAGCTGCCTCATGCCCGGTTCTCAGCGGATATTTGAGCCGGGGTGTGCGCCTCCTGCCAATCTCCCCCCTTGAGGGGGAGATGCCCGCCCTTCGACAAAAGCTCAGGAGGGCAGAGGGGGGTATCACAGCCTCTGCGATTGCCTGCATTCCAGCATTATGGTTGCGACGGACCCTTCGAGGCCTAATTCCGCTTCGCGCACCAACAACGCCCCGGCACCTCTAAGTCGAAAACCCATGCACAAAACTGAATCTCGAGCCACCCGGCTCAATCCCGCAAAGGCATGCATCTGATGTCCGGAATCACCGACTATGTCTCCTTGATGCTCGATGCGGCGGAATATGCGTCGCGAACCAACATCGCCCATGTCTTCCCGCGCTATCTCGGCATGGCGGAGACCAAGCTCAATCGGGCGCTGCGGGTGGCCGATATGGAGGTCGAGGGCACGGTGACGATCACCGAGGGGGATGGCACGCTGCCTACCGATTTTCTGGAGGCGCGGCAGGTGCTGTCGCCGACCGGTGTGCCGCTGCGGGCGATGAGCCTGCAGCAGATGGTCAATGCCTATCGCGAGCAATCCGGCACACCGGCCGGCTATGCGGTGGTCGGTTCGACGATCAAGGTGCGGCCGAAGGCGACCGGCGATCTGGGGGTGACCTATTTCGGCAGGCTGCCGGCTTTGACGCCGGCCAATCCGACCAATTGGCTGCTCAGCAAGGCGCCCGACGTCTATCTCTATGCCGTGGTCGCCGAAATCGCCATCGCGGCGCAGGATGCGGCCAAGACGCAGGCGGCGATGCAGTTTCTCGGGCTGGCGCTGCAGGGCCTGCAGGTCGAGGACGAGCGCCGGCGCTGGGGCAATGCGCAGGTGGTTGTCGGAGGCCTGACGCCATGACGCTGCTCTCTGCCGCCAATGAGGTTTGCGACATCGTGTCGCTCGATCGCTTCGCCAGTCTCGTCGGTGTTCACGACGAGGCGGCTTACAACATGCTCGCCATTGCCAATGAGGCGGGGCAGGAGATTGCCCGCCGGGCGGACTGGCAGGCGATGCTGCAGACGGCCAATATCGTCTCGTCGCCGTCGAACCTGCCGGTGGATTTCCAGCGCGTCGCTTCGGCCGGCGCCGTGCGCGCCGCAGACGGTTCGCCGATCCGGCCGGTGATCGATGCCGGCCAATGGGCGATGATCCAGACGACCTCGTCGAGCATGGGTTTTTATTTCGTCCGCGGCAATCAGATATGGTTCTCGCCGGCCTCGGCGGCCGTCGGTGCAGTCTTCGACTATTTCTCGCGCAACTGGGCGATGAACGCCTCGACACCGATCGAGGTCCTCAATGCGGATGACAACACCACGATCTTCCCTGAGCGGCTGCTGGTCAAGAACATGATCTGGCGCTGGAAGCGGCAGAAGGGGCTCGCCTATGACGACAACCTGGCGGAATTCGAGGCCGATCTGGCCCAGGAAATCGCCGCGGACGGAGGTGTGATGTGATTACGCCACGTCCCGGCCGCGTCGGGCAGAGCAATCGCGGGCCGGTGACGGTGGGCCAGGCGCAGCTGTCTCAGCCTATGGTGTTTCCGGCGCCGATCGGCGGCCTGGTGACCAATATCGACATCGCTTCGGAAGCCCCGGGCAATGCCTCGGTGCTGACCAACTGGTTTCCGACGCAGACCGGGATCCGCATTCGCGGCGGCTGCAAGAAGCACGGCATCGCCGTCGGCGGCGCGCCGATCGTGCGGCTGCTGCATTATAAATTCGGCTCGGTGGAAAAGCTGTTTGCCTCGACGGCCACATCGATTTTCGACATGACGTCACCGGCGGCACCGCCGGCGACCGTTTCGGCTTCGGTGACCGGGCAGACCAGCGGCGACTGGAGCGTGTTCCAGCACACCAATACCGGCGGCTCCTACCTGGTCGCCACCAATGGCGCCAATGCGCGGCAATTGTTCAACGGCACATCCTGGACGGCGACGCCGGCGATCACATTCACCGATTCCACCGTCATGGCCGATCTGAGCTATGGCTGGCTGTTTGCCAATCGCGAATTCTTCGTCAAGAAGAACACACTCGATGCCTATTATCTCGACGTGGCCGCGGTCGGCGGCGCGGCGACGCTGTTTCCTCTGGGCGGTACGATGAAGAAGGGTGGCTCGCTGCTAACAGGCTTCTCATGGTCGCTGGAAAGCGCCGGCAGCGGCCCGACCGAATATTGCTGCTTCGTCTCGACGGAAGGGGAGGTGGCGGTGTTTGCCGGCACAGATCCATCCAGTGCCGACTCCTTCGCTCTGCAGAACGTCTACCAGGTCGGCAAGCCGCTGGGCAAGAATGCTTGGCTGAAGCGTGGCGGCGATGTGTTCATCGGCACGGTCGACGGGCTGGTGCCGCTGTCACAAGCTCTGACGCGCGGGGTCGAGACACTGTCGCAGGTGTCGGCCTCGAAGAATATCGATGATCTCTGGCGTGCCGCGGCACTGGATTCGCCGACCGGCTGGATCATTTCGGAATGGCTCGAGGAGAGCCTGATTTTCGTCGCCTTCCCGGCCAGTCCATCCTTCGCCGATACGACCTTCGTGATGAACGCGATCACCGGCAAGTGGTCTGTGATCCGCAACTGGAACGCCACCTGTTTCGAGCGATTCCAGGGGGCGCTGTTCTTCGGCAGTTCCGGCGGCAATGTGTTCCAGGGCGATGTGACCGGCGCCGACGATGGCCTGCCCTTCCTGGCCGCCTATCTGTCCGCCTTCGTGCCGAGCAAATTCGGCCAGCGGATCAGCGCCGGGCTTGCCTCGATGCGGCTGATCAGCGCCACGGCGATCTCGGTCAAACTGTTCGCCAAGGCGGATTTCGACATCGCCTATCCGACGCCGGCCGACACCAACGAGGCGGAGACGGATTCGTCGACCTGGGATGCCGGCCTGTGGGACACGGCTGTGTGGGATTCCGCACCCGGCCATGCGCTCTACCGCTTCCGGCAGAATGTGCGGGCGAGCGGCGATTTCCTTGCAGTGGGCTGCGTCATCCAATCCGCCGGAGGGCAGAAATTGGCGATCACGGCGGATATCGGCATGCTGCAGGCGGCCGTTGGCGAGGCGAGCGCCTGATGCTTTCAGATGACAAGACGGCGCGCATGGCGGCCTTCCTGCGCTGGGCCAATGGCAATGCATCGGCGGCGGATTTCCTCGCCCAGATGGCGGAGCTCGCCCGGCTGGCGGACGACATCATCGACGAGGATGAAAACCGGCAGCGCAATATGGGCTGGCTCTTACACCGCGCCTTGGTGGTACTGCCGCGCAACGAATTCTTCGTCGCCCATGCCGCGGCGCTCGGGCCGCTGATGGATGTGATCATCGTGCAATGGCAGCAGAGCGACGAGTGGCGCAGCTCGCACAATGCGATGAAGCGGCAATTCGGCTTCGTGTTTCGCGAGGCGGTCGGATCGCTGGTGACGGCGGTGGCGTCGATCACTGGAGGGCTGGCGCATGCCAAGGCCGCGTCCGACGATTATTTCGAAATCTGTCATGCGACGTCTTCCGAGACGGTCGCGCAGTGGGCAATGGAAAGGTAGCTTCATGTACGGCTCAGCCCCCCAACCGCCGGACCCGCAAGAGACGGCCGCGGCGCAGACGCAGACGAACCTGTCGACGGCGATCGGCAACACCTATCTCGGGAATATGAATCAGATCACGCCCTACGGCAATCTGACCTATGCCCAGACCGGGCAAAACTTCGTCAACGACCCGAACGGGCAGACCTATTATATGCAGAAGGGCGTCAAGGGCGCTTCCGACCAATACGTCCTTGGCGACTCGCACAAGGATGACGCCGGCTGGTCGAAGCTCACCGGCTATCAGGTGCCAACCTTTACGGCGACGACAACGCTCAACGATACCCAGCAGGATACCCTTAACAAGGAACAGAACGCAGAGAACAATCTCGCGAAATTAGCGAGACAGGAGTCCGCCAATCTCGGCGACATCCTCGGCAAGCAAATCAACCTCGACAAGGCACCGGACGCCTGGGACCCCACGAATCTCAACCTGCCGAACTACAAGAGCTATCAGCAAGGCCCACAGCTTCAGACCAGCGTTCCAGACGCCGGCAACGTCCAGGACAATTACAAAGTCGATTTCAACACCAATGACTATGCCAATGCGCTGCTTGCGCGGATGAACCCCCAGCTTCAGCAGGACTCGGACGCGCTCAACGCAAAGCTGGTCAACCAGGGCCTTCAGCCAGGCTCGGAAGCCTATAACCGCGCCTTCCAGCAGCAGGGGCAGAAGGAAAACGACGCGCGCTACGGCGCGATCCTGAATGCCGGCCAAGAGCAATCGCGTATTGCCGGCCTTGCGGAGCAACAGGCGCAGTTCCGCAACGCTGCCCAGGCGCAGCAATATTCGCAGAACCTGCAGAGCGCGAATTTCAAAAATACCGGCAAGCAGCAGATGTATGCGGATGAGAATGCCCAGACATCGGCCAACAACGCGCTCCAGGACCAGTCGTTCAACGCTCGCCTCACCCGTGGCAATGCCATGGACCAGGCGCGGGCGAATTATCTGAACGAGCAATACGCGAACCGCAACCAGAACATCAACGAAATCACATCGTTGATGAGCGGCGCGCAGGTGCAGAGCCCGAATTTCGTCAACACCAATCCAGGGCAGATCGCCAATGTCGATTATGCCGGGATCGTCAACGACGCCTACAAGGACAAGCTGGCCGCCTACCAGCAGGACCAGGCCGGCATCGGCCAGCTGCTCGGCGGCATCGGCAGCCTGTTCCAGCTCTCCGACAGGCGGGCCAAGAAGGACATCAAGCGTGTCGGCACCGCTGACGGCATGGGCCTCTACGAATATTCGATGCGCGGTAAGCTCGACGACGGCAAGCGTCACCTGGGCGTGATCGCGCAGGAGGTCGAGAAGAAGCGGCCGGATGCGGTGATCACCGGCCACGACGGCATCAAGCGCGTCAACTACGGCAAGCTCTTCGCAGCGGGGGCGTGACATGGGCTATATCTTTTATCCGCAGGCCCCCCTGAACCAAAGTCAGAACCAGGGCCAGATGACGCCTGACGCGCGGCGCCGGGCGCTCCAGCAGCAGTTCGCGCAGCAGATCCTCGGGCAGCCGGCGACCACGGCCGCGGGCGGCGTGGGGCAGCTTCTGGCCGGCATCGGCCAATGGCAGCAGCGCCAGCAGGACAGCCAGTTTCCCCAGGCGCCGGGCGGCGCGCAGCCGTCCTTCCTCACCGGTCTCGGCAATCTCTTCACCGGCAACAACAATGGCGGGCTCTACTGATGGCTTTCGACTATATTTTCGGTGGCAAGACCGGCGAGACGCCGGAAACGCTGGCCCGCCGGCGCGCGGTTCAGGATTCGATCGCGGCGCAGATCCTCGGCCATCCGCCGACGACCGCTTTGGGCGGGCTTGGATCGATCCTGTCGGGACTGGCGCTCGGCTATGCGCGCTATCGCGACAACAAGGCTGAAGATGCCGAGCACAAGAGCGGAACGGAATCGCTGCAGCCGTTCTTGCCGGGCAATAGGTCCGGCACCCTGCCGGATGCTGCCATGACGTCGGTTCCGAACAGCACGTCCGTGCCCTCGGTCCCCGGCACCATGGCGAACGCGCGCAATGCCGACCGTGCCGCGAATCCGGACTATGCCCCGTCCTCCATGGCGGGACTGAATGCGAACGACATCTACAACAGCTTCATGGGCACGGTGAGGAACGGGCTGACCAACCCCTATGCGCTGGCCGCCGTGGCATCGACGGCAAATGCCGAAAGCAGGTTCTCGCCTGATAATGCCAACCGCACATGGAATGACCCCGGCGCCGGCAATGCGCCGGGAACGGCCGGCGGCATCATGTCCTGGCGCAATGACCGGCTGAAGAATCTTTATGCCTATGCGGCGGCCAAGGGCGAGAAGCCAGGTGCAATCAGCCCGCAAACACAGGCCGAATTCTTCCTCGGCGAAAACCCGAAGCTGACCGCGGCGCTTGAGAATGCTGGGAGCGTCGACGAGGCGCAAAGCCTGATGAACAATGCCTGGCGCTTCAGGGGGCATGACCGACCGGGCGGTGAAACGGCGCGGCGCCTGCAGATGGCCAATGCCTTCCTGCAGAAATCCCAGACCAACGATGCTGCAGTGCCGGGCCAGACTTCGTCTCAGACGCCGGGGGCCACTACGGACAATCCTCTCCAGTCCGCCGACAATGCCCTGTCGACGACGCAGACGCTGCGCCAACCGACGAACCCCTATGCCGGCGTCGATCCGCGCCTGATCCAAGCGCTGTTTAACCCCGGGCTTACCGCCGAACAGAAAACCTTCGTCCAGGCGATCATCACCCAGCAGATGCAGAATACCGACCCGGAGCATCAGCTGGCCCTGCGGAAGAGCCAGGTCGAGGTCAAGGCGCTGGAACACCCGCAGCCCAAGTGGGAGATCGTCAAGGGTAACGATGGCTCCATTTACAGGGTCGACCCCCAGACTGGTGAGAAACAGATGCTCTATGGGCCGCGGGGCGGGCAACTGCCGAACGATCAGACGAGCCCGGCCAACCCGTAGCAGACAACATCTCAGACGCGGGGTCTGAACAACGCACACACGGCCATGAATCCTGCCTTGTGGAACCGCATGACGCCGGCCAAAAAGCAGCGACTCCTCAATATGGAGACGAAATGAGCCATGGCTGAACGGCAATCCAGGTCGAGCTGCTACGGCCGCCGTTCAACCGGCCAGCTGCTGAAGGCGAACACCCAGAGCATGACCAGATTGACCAGGGGAACAATCATGATCAGGCACCACCATCCGGAATAGCCTGCCTTCGAAGCGATCTTGGCCGCCGGGACCAGATAGATGGCCAACATGATCAGAACAATCAGCCAATGCCAGATGCTCAAGCTACCCACGCGATTCTCCTTCTGTCGTCAGTTGCAAGCCACTATCGGGCGAAATTCGAAAATGTAAATCGCCGTGGCACACGCGGCTTCCATGCTTCTGTGGACAGCAGTTGATCGGCTTGGCTGCAAGGGGAAAAACTCCGGAACGCCGGTCATTCGTGCGGTTTGTCGCAAATGCCGTCTTCGGCCGAGGGATGCTGATCGTCGCCGGTCACGGGGGATGCAGGAAAATATGCTGACGAGTGGAAGGCTCTGTCCGATGCCGACATTCTCGCTCGCGCTGCTTCCGTGTCCCTGACGTCGATGCGTGCCGCAAGCCGATGGGCTCGCCTTCCGGCAATCTGTTCATTGACGCGCTATGGCAGGCGCCAATGTCACCGGGTCAATTGCCGGCGGTGGCATGGAAAGCCTGCCCTGAAATCCGTGCGATTGTCCACCGTCTTTCGATCCAACGCTGGGCAGCGCCACAGCATTGATCCCGCGAACATTCGAACCCAGTGAGGTAACTTATGCCCCGTACAGGCGGAGTCTACTCCGAACCTGCCGGCACGAAAGCCGTGTCCGGCCAGACGATCCAGTCGGTGCCGTACAACACCTTCGTCGACGACCTGGTGACCGACGCCAATGCGGCGCGGCCGGTCACGGCCGGCGGCACGGGCGCGACCACGGTCACCGAAGCACGAACCAATCTCGGCGTCGCCAATTTCGTCGACAAGGACGCCGTCCAGACGCTGACCAACAAGAGCCTGCAGGACGCCACGACCTTCATCGTCGACGAGACCGACGGCACGAAGAAAGTGCAGTTCCAGGTCTCGGGCGTCGCCACGGGTGCGACGCGAACCTGGACGTTCCCGAACACCTCGGACACGTTTGTCGGGACCACGGCCACCCAGACCCTGACCAACAAGAACCTCGATGACAACACGACCGTTTTCGTCGAGGCGGCCGACAATACCAAGAAGATGATCTTCGAACTGCAGCCGATCACGCCCGGCAATACGCGCGTGCTGTCGGTTCCGGACGCGACGACGACCCTGGTCGGCACCAATGTCGCCCAGACGCTGACCAACAAGACCATCAGCGGCGGCAGCTTTTCCGGCACGATTTCCGGATCATTCACCTTCGGCGGAACCGTCACGCTGACGCGGCCGGTGATCACGCTGCAGGACAGCACCACCACGTTCCAGGATGAAGGCGACAATACGAGGCAATTCCAGATCCAGTTGTCGGGTCTGACGCCCGGCGCGACGCGCGTCTGGAACGTTCCGGACAGCAACGACGCCTTCGTCGGCGTCAATACTCCGGCGACGCTGACAAACAAGACCCTGACCTCGCCGACCATCAATGCTGCCGCACTTATCGGCACGTTCAGCGGTACGCCGGCCTATTCCGGCAGGCAAAAAATCTCTGCCAGTGATGCCTCGACGGCAACGACCTATCTGAGCCTGTTTCCCACCGACCGGGGTGTCGGTAAGCCCAATCTCGACTGGATCAAGACAGCTACGCCCGGCAAATGGCAGCTGCAGATCGACGATGGGGCCGGGAATGCGGGGAGTATCATCGATATCCATTCCCCGACATTGACATGGAATGACGCTTCTCTTGTCGATGTTGTTTCCGGGCAGGTGCTGAGAAACAAATCGCTGGAAGACATCTCCACCGTGTTCTTCGACAATGGCGACAACACCAAGCAGATGATCTTCGAATTGCAGGGCATAACCACCAGCACCAAGCGGGTTCTGACGGTCCCGGACGCCAATACGACGATCGTGGGGACGGATGTCGCGCAGACACTGACCAACAAGACGCATTCCGGCGGCTCGATTACGGGCACGATTGCAGGCACGCCCACCTATACGGGTTTGCAAATCTTCAGTCTGAATACAGCGACCACAGCGACTGATTATCTTGAGTTGAAGCCGACCGATTGGGCCACCGGCAAGCCCATGCTGGCCTTTAACAAGGCGTCCACGGCCAACCTCTGGAATATCGGCCTGTGGGACGGCACGAACGCCAGCGGCACGATCAATTTCAACGCGTCGACTGGGCTGAATTGGAACGGCAACCAGATCGCCGACGTCTCGACGTCGCAAACGCTCTCGAACAAGACGCTGGCATCACCAGCGATGACTGGCACGCCCACGGCGCCGACGCCGACCGGAACAGACAACAGCACAGCTGTCGCGACCACGGCCTTTGTTCAGGGGGTGGTTGGGCCTAGCAGCTATATGAAGATTAGCAGCGCGGCAGCATCCGGTTCTTCGGTGGTGTTTAGCAGCATACCGTCATCCGGTTATGAAAAGTTCATTCTGATTGCCAAGAACGTGGCGAGCAACGCTGTGGCGACGCAGGATGGCTGTAGCATTTATTGCTCGACGGATAGTGGATCAACATTTCACAACACGTCTGGAGATTACCGAAGTTCGGCAGGCGCTTCGCGAAATTCTCTGATCACTTTCAGTATCTGCGGCGCGAACTCCACATTCCAACACAGTTCTAGCGAGATCGACCTTTTTGGCCTCGGAGACTCCAACATGGCTACCTATGCGAATCTGGCGGCTGATGGGGCTTGGTCAAGCACAACGAGTGGGCCGTCCGTTAGCGTATCAGTGACCGACTCGGGCCGAGCAGCGGCGGAGGCAGACAATGCGATCAAGCTTCAGCCGCTCAGTGGAGCGACTTTCACTGCCGGGACTTTTACTCTTTACGGTGTAAAAAGCTAATTCGATCGGCTCTTTTTTGGTGCCTCTGGTGGCGGTTCTTGTGGTGTCGACTGCGGCGCAGGTACTCGCCGCTCCATTCCGCTAACGCAATGTCCGAGCAATTGATGGAGTTGTTGCGCCGTCGCCAAATTGAGCCTGAGCCGACAAGCAACCTCTATTTCCGGATCCGCGCCCATATCCTGGAATACGGCACCGAAAGATAACAGCAGCGTGCCGTTCGAAATGACAGATTCTGTGATCGTGTCGACATAGAGGGGTGGCCCTGCGCTGTTCTTGACTTTTTTTGGCTTGCTCATCGCGCTCATTCTGATCGGTTGTTCTGCCATCGTCACACTCCCTTTGCAGCGAAAATCAATAGCATGTCGTATCGAAGCGTGTAGGCGTTCCATTGACGAACGTGCTACTTGCCGTCGTCGTGCAGGACCGCGGCCGGTTCATTGCGGCCTGCATTTGCATATTGGCGCCTATGTTCTGCAGCCCGACGCCGGCATGCTGAAACGCCAACCTGTGGCTCTGCTCTCGTTGGGTGGTCTGAAACATTCGGCATTGCACATAGGCATCAGATCCTGGCTTTGCTCCAATGGAGCGGCAGTATTGGTCGTCCATCGCTGCAAGCTTTTTCTGGCCAATAATGGCGTCACCCACGGGCGTGCCTTTGCACCCGGTCAACACCGGCAATAGAGCTAAAGTAGCGATCGAAAATCTCTTCATGGCTGCCTCTGCTTCATCCGAGGGCATCAAGCACAACCTCATTTGGAAGTCGAGCGGCTTCCGTCACCATCAACAAGGACTGACATCATGAACCGCGCGAACTTCTTCGCCAGCGTGCGCACATCGCTGTTTGCCAATCACCTGACACAGTCCCAAGTCGACGGCATCGACGCAATCCTTGATGAATGGGACGCCGAAGGGCTGACGGATAACCGCTGGCTGGCCTACATGCTTGCCACGGCTTTTCATGAAACGGCGCAGCATATGCAGCCGATCACTGAATTCGGCGGCGTCCATTACTTCGACAAGTACGACACGGGCGAACTGGCCAAGCGCCTCGGCAACACGCCGGCGGCCGATGGCGACGGTTTCAAATACCGCGGCCGCGGCCTGGTGCAGATCACCGGCCATGCGAACTACCAGAAATTCGGCCTCGCCGACGATCCCGACAAGGCGCTCGATCCGCGGACGGCGGTCAAGATCCTCTTCGTCGGCATGAAGACCGGCATGTTCACCGGCAGGAAGCTCTCGGACGTCTTCGCCGGCGCCAAGGCCGACTGGGTGAACGCCCGCAAAATCATCAACGGCCTCGATCGCGCCAACGACATCGCGGCGCACGCGAAAAAGTTTCTCGCCGCGCTGGAGGCGGCGGTCTGATTTCAACTCCCTCCAGAAAGGAAGCATCATGAACAGCAATGCAATGCACAATCTCCTCAACGTCGCCCAGGTCATCCTCGGTTCGCTGCTGACCTTCGACTGGACTTCGATCGGCGCCTCCACCGGCACTGCCGGCAAGATCGCCGGCGGCCTGGTGCTCGCATCCAGCGTCATCAAGCTCGGCATCAATGTCGCGCGCGACGGCCTTGGCGGCCTCATCGCGTCCCAGCCGTCCGTCCAGAAGTAAACCGGCCCGGAACTCCGCCGGCGCGTTTCGGCGCGCCGGCGCGTGCATCGCCTTCTTAAAAGCACGGCAGAAAGGACAGCGATATCAGCGCTCCGGCGCTGCAGTTCGCCGCCGTGACGCCGACAGATGCCGCAGCATTCAGTTTCGGCCTGGCGCGCGCGCTCTATATCGGTACCGGCGGCAATGTCGTCGTCTATGACGCGGACGGCAATGCGGTGACATTCAAGAATGCCGCCAGCGGCTCCGTCCTTCCCATCCGCACCGGCGGCGTGGCCAGCACCAATACGTCGGCCAGCGATATCGTCGCGCTCTACTGAGGGGGATTTTTGATGGCTGCTATTTCTCTCGGCGCCGGCGTCGGCGTGTCGTCGAATGTGGGCGTGGTCGGCGCTGCGGCCTCTGCGCCCTTTCCCGCACCGGCGGGCCTGCATTGGGAATTCGTCACACAGAATGGAACCAGCGTTTTGAACGCGCGCGGGCCGGTTCTCATCTTACGGAGCAATTGATCCATGACCACCTGGGATGCGGCACAGAGACACCCCAATCATATCTGGCTGATCGGCGACAGCCGGCAGGCCAACGCCTTCACCGACGTGACGACGCAATTTCAATTCAGCGCGATGCATTGGCTCAACCAGGCCAATGCCCGGATGGGGCAGAGGCTCAGGATTGTCGGCAACAATGCGACATCGGGCTATCGCTCCGACCAATATCTGGCGCAGGCCAATATCAACCAGGCGATCGCCTCCGACGCCAAGTTCGTGATGATTTTCGGGATCGTCAACGATATCACCCTCAATGCCGCCAGCGATCCGTTCATCAATATTGTCAAACCGGCTTGCGAACAATTCATTGCCGCTGGAATGACGGTCATTCTGGTGACCGATCCGGGCTCGACCGGGCTCAATGGCAGCACTTCCGCCCGCGCCGCATTCCAGCGCTACAATTCTCTCGTCAAGGCCTATGCGGCGCGTTCGCGCGCCAATGGTTCGGTCCTCTGCTTCGATCTCGCGGCCGTCATTCTCGATCTGACGACCACGTCGATCGCGTTCAAGAGCGGCTACTCGGCGGACGGAACGCACTATCTGGTCAACGCCGCCGTTCCGGTCGGCCGCGCCTTTACCGCCTTCATCTCGCCGCTTGTCCCGGCGCTGCCGACGCGCAAAGTCTTCGGTGGCGAGACGCCATCGCTGGGATTGCAGCTGTTCAGCAATCCGGGTTTTTTGACAACGACCGGCGGCACGAAGGGATCATTCACCGGCACCGCACCGGCGGGCGTGACCAACACCGCGCTGGATACCGGCATCAGCGGCGTCATGGGCACCGCGGCCAATGCCGACGGCACCAACGACCTGACGCTGTCGCTGACGGCAACCCAGGCCGGGCGCGCCCGCGTGATCATGGACATCAGCGCCGGCAATGACAGTCCCGGCGATATTTTCGATCTCTATGCGCAGGCGACGATCACGTCCGGTGCCGCGAACCTGGTTTCGGCGGAGTTTTGGTCTTCGTATAATCAAACGACCAACGTCCCGAACAACGCCGACTATTCGTGCCTCACCGCCGCGACGACGGGATTTGGTTCAGCTGGGCCTGGCGATATCACAGAGACGCTGGATTACTATATGCCAGTGATCATCCAGCCGGGAACGCGGAGTTTTTGGACGGTGCGGTTCAATCACTACTTTTCGGGGGCGGGGAGCGCCACGATCAACTGGCGGCATTTGGCGATTGATAAGCGGCAGTCTTGAGGACGAATATAGGTATCGAAAGGATCAATCCGGCGCATGACGCCAATCCGTCCGGTTGCTTGATGGGCCGGCCGACACCGCGCTCGAGACATTTGTGGCTCACTAACTATCCGGACATGATGGTGATCTACCAGATGGACGAGATGCGCGTAGCTCTGCAGCTTGCGGCAATGCGGTGAGAAAATGTTCCGAGCGTTCACAGTATACCAGTGATCGAGCTCTTAGTGTTAAGGCATCGGTGGCCTCAATTCAGATCTGAAAGGCAGCAGTTATGAGGTGGAGTAGTCAACAGATCGAGGCGATCATCAATGTATTATTGATGTTCCAAGGCAGCCGGATTGAGGACGAGCCAACAGAAGATCTAGCGGCCGAGGCCCTGGAGCTTTTGGAAGCTTCTGGTTTCCACTTGGTTCCAATCAACCCGGATGTCATTTTGCCGACTTAAGGAAATTTCGAGGAATAACTGCATCGAATTTTAACTTAGAAAGCCGCGTGGAGACTGCCTGCTACCGAAAGGCGCTCCACTTATTTCCCCAAGTCGCCTAAGACACTCTATCGGCAATAATCTTCGAATTTTTCCAGAGTTGTTTTTGCCTTGGCGAGACAATGTCGAAGCGTAGGGGCCAGTGGCTTTCTGCTCAACCGTCCATTGCCAAAGGCCAGATAAAAGACGTTATGGACAGCAATGCTTATGGGCGCGCTGTTTTTGTCGACTGTCAGAATCATATATTTGCCATCGCGAACTTTCGTAGAAGGCTGCATGATGTGCACTATGGCGTTCCCGGCCTTCTTGAATTTGATCTCAAGATCTTTGGATTCTACCTGCGCGTCGATCGAAGCTATCATGACGTGCTTACTGTCATTTATATCGGCAGCAAAATCGCGCGCTAGATCGTCTCCTTCGCGCCCATCCTCAGTCCAATATGGACGAATAGTCTCCGCTATGAAGTCAAACGGCTCGCCATCAACTTCGAACTTTTCCAAGTATCGCTTTAGATCTGGATAGGATGCTCTCCAAGGAAAATGAGCGTTTTTTGGCGCTTTTCCATTACGATGGGATACCAATAAATGGAAAGCTTGGTCAAAACCGTGCCTGATACTCGTTGATGCGCTGTGCACCAACTGCGTTATTCTCTCAGGCAATGGAGCCTCTGTCTCGACGTAAAGGCGTGTGATTTTGTCGATAGGATGGAGTTCGTTCAGGTATTTCGGAGGATGCTCAGCGCCATACTTCTGCCAAAGCTTATCGATCTCTAGAAGATCTGTTTGCGCCCAATCAAGCATCTTTGCTGGAGAAGCGAATTTATCCTTGAAGTCTTGCACTATGATACCTCGATTTTGTGCGTTCGACAAAGGCGCGGCGCACGGCATCGTATATGGTATGAATCTTTTTTCAACCAGGTAAGCTGGCTTCCTGCCAGCCAAAAAGCAGACAATTCAGCCGCAATAACCACAAAAACAGCCGCCAACTAGTGCGGCTTTTTTCATTCCCAATCAGCGGCAGGAGATATTGCCGTGGAAACCGTCGACGCCGATCATCTCAGGAGTGCGGGCAGCAAATGACTGAACATCCCCTCGCGAGAGGATACCTGTGGCCTGGCATCTGGACCCGTATCCAGCACCGGTTCCGCACGCGCTTGACCGAATGGCTGCTGGCCCTCATCACCGCACTGTGGGGCGTGGTGATCCTGCTGCCCGGCGGTGCCTTCAACGAGCCGGCCTTTTCCGGCTTTCGCTCGGTCTTCGGCAGCGAAGACTATCTCGGCGCCGGCATGCTGGTCCTGGGCCTCATGCGCATCGCCGGGCTGATCGTCAACGGCGCCCGGCAAAACGTCACGCCTCACATCCGCATGCTGTCGGCCGCCTGCGGCTGCCTGATCTTTTTCGGCATATCCTATTGCTACATGCTTTCCGGAATTGTGAGCACCTGGCTCGCCATTTACCCGCCCTTCGTGCTGGTCGAGCTCGTCAACGCCTATCGCGCCGCTCACGATGTCGGAGAAAATTATGGAAGAACTCATTGAGTTTGTCGGCCACCTGCCGGCGCCGGCGGCGGTCGCCTTCGCCGCTGTGCTCGCCGCGGTCATCGGCGTCTCCTGGCGCGGCATATTGAAGGGCAGGGAGGGCGATCCGGGACGGGAGGTGGCGGCGGCACAGGTGGCTGCCGTGGTGCTTGATCCCTCTGCGCTCAATGCGCTGACTGCTGCGGTGTCCAAGCAGACGGATGTGATGGAAGAGATGCTGGAGACCGGCAAGGACCTGGCCAAGACCTTCGATCACATGGCGATCGAGCTCGACCGCGTGCGCGAGGAGATGCGCATTCAGCGCGAGGTGCGGCGGGGATAGGGTCCGTTACGCCACGACCCGATTGYGGCCGCTTTTTTTCGCCGTGTAGAGGTTCTGGTCGGCGATCTCCAAAATCGCGTTTGGGGAGCTGGCGGACGGGGTGCCGGCGACGCCTATGCTGATCGTGACCTTCAGTCCGTTGCAGATTTCCGACCAGTCCCAGTGCTCCACGGCCGAACGCAGCCTCTCGCAGACATCGGCGGCGGCTCGCGGCGTGCCCGCCATGAGAACGACGAATTCCTCGCCGCCGAAGCGGATGGCCTGGTCGGTCGGTCGAACCTCGTTGCGCAATATAGTTCCGATGGCGCTGAGGACCTGGTCGCCGATCATGTGAGAGAAATTGTCGTTGATCGACTTGAAGTGATCCGCATCCAGCATGGCGATGCAATAGGGACGCTTTTCGGACGCCAGCTCCTTGAAGCGGCTGTCGAGGAATTTGCGGTTATAGAGCCCGGTCAGTGCATCCAGGTAAACGGCATTGGCGAGGATGTCGGTCTGCTCCTGCAGTTTTTGGTAGGAGACTTCCAGCGTATCGGCGCGCTTCGATTCCGTCTCGGCGACCTGCTTGAACCGCCTGGTTTCATAGTAGATCTCGGCGAGCCGGGCGCGTTGCTGGGTTTTCTCGGCACTGTGGCGCAGATAGGCCTGATGGTATTTCTTATGCGCCTCCAGCGCCAGATCGAAATACCCCAGACCCTCATGGGCTTGCGACAGGTAGAGATAGATCTGGATGCCGGAATCGAAACTGCCGCCCTCGTCGATCAGCGCCTCCGCCTCGATCAGCAGCACACGGGCTTCTTCGAATTTTCCGCAACCGTTGTAGATCTCGCCCATTGTATAGAGATATTGCTGCCTGTCGCGGAGATAGCTGTTCTCCTGAAACAGCTGGTAACGCAGCATGCACTGCAGCGCCTCGTCATAGGCGCCGAGGTGATTGTGGTAATCGGCTTTGTTGCCGAGACAGAGGCGGGCTGCCCAGCTGTCGCCGATCTCGATGGCGAGGTCGAGCGCCTGATCGGTCAGTTCCAGCGCTATGATCAGCTTCTGGTGGCCTTCCTCGGGCTGGCCGAGCGCCTGCGCGATATAGCCGCCTTCCGAATGCGCACCGCCGAGATTGATCAGCCACCAGCATTCAAAGGTCTTGTCGCCGATCGACCTGGCGAGCTCGACGGCCCTCTCGCACATGAAGATCGCCCGCTCCGGTTGCTTGTTGCACCAGAAGATGATGCCGATGACATTGGTGGCGAGGCTCTGTGCTTTCGGGTCTGCGCTCCGGTCCGCCAGATCGAGCGCACGGGTGGCCTCTTCGATGGCTTCGTCCGCCAGGCCCAGTTCCAGGAGCAGCCAGCCGAAATAGGCTCGGGCAAAAGCTTCCTCAGCAAGCTCTCCGCTCGCTTTCCAAAAATCCACCGCCCGGCGGACATGCGTCAGTCCAAGTTCGGCTTTGCCGATTTGAAAACAGTACCAGGCCATATCGGTGTCGCATCGCGCGGCGAGCCGGTCGTCGCCGCACGCCATGGCATGGTTGAGAATTTGGCCGGCAAGTGCGAGTGCCTCGACGGAGCGGCCTGTGCATCCAAGGCGCCACGCCTGTTCCAAGCTGAAATCTGACTTTTGAGAAATTGCCTCAGTATCAACAACTTGCATCGTGAGCGCCAACGTTGGTCTTTTGGATACCGATAGCATCAGAAGTTTAACAATGATGCAAACGGACAACAAAACTTCCGAAAAGCCGGTCCTTATTGCGTCTCGCCGGCGGGCTGTCCCGACGTTTCTATCGGCGATGCCGAAGCACATTGCGATCTCGAGGATGCGCCGCCCGGTGCTCTCGCCATGTCTGCCGAAACCGCTGACCACTTTCGCGCGACACGCTTTTGCTCAAGCGAGCAGGATTGATTACGGCGGTGGCGGCCACCCGTGCGGATAAAGTCAAAGGTTCAGGGCGCTCGAAGGCGTCCCTATGCGGTGGTCACTTTCGCCGGCCTGGCAGCCTTGCCGCAGACCAGTTGACCGGCCTCTTCCTGCGGCATCGGCCTGGCAAAGAAATAGCCCTGGCCCAGGTCGCATCCCATCCGGGCCAGTATCGCCAGCGTTTCCGCATCCTCGACCCCCTCGGCGACGGTCCGGATGTTGAGGCTCCTCGCCAGGATCTGGATGGCATCGACAATCTTTTCGCTTTCCGGCTGCCGGGCCACCGAAGCAACGAAGGAGCGGTCGATTTTCAGGCAATCGAATTCAAGTTCGCGCAGGTAGCCGAGGCCGGAATAGCCGGTGCCGAAATCGTCGAGCAGGACTTTGATGCCGACGCCGCGGAGCGCCGAAACCACTTTTTTCGCCCGGGAGAAATCCTTGACCAGCGCCTGTTCGGTGATCTCGATACTGAGGCGCTCGGCCGGAAAATCGCTTTCGCACAGCACCGCCAGGATACGCAGCGGCAGCGCCGGATCGCAGACCTCGTCGGCCGAAATATTGACGGCGACCGGAATATGGGCGGGCCACTGAGCCGCCGCCAGGCAGGACCGGCGCAGCATATAGATGGAGAACTGGCTCATCATGCCCGCCTGTTCGATGATCGGCAGGAAACGATCGGGCGCGATCGGGCCGAATTGCGGATGCGTCCAGCGGGCCAGGACCTCGAAACTCGACACCGCGCCGGTTCTGATATCGACAATCGGCTGGAAATAGGGTTCGATCTGCTCCTCGGCGACGGCGCGCCGGACATCCGCCACCAGCCGTGCCCGTGCTTCCGCATCGCGCCCGACATCGGGGGAATAGATCTGGGCAAAGCCGCGGCCGTTCTGCTTGACATTGTACATGGCGATGTCGGCATGACGGACGAGCGTCTCGGCATCCGTGCCATGCTCGGGATAAAGCGCAATGCCGATGCTGGCGCCGACATCGGCGTCGATATCCCCCAGGGGAATCGGCACCCCGAGCGCCTCGATCAGCGCGCGCGCCTGGCGAACCGCCTGTTTTGCAGCCTCTCCCGCATCGGCAATCGGCATGACCAGCCCGAATTCGTCCCCGCCCATGCGGGCGACGAGCGCACCGCCGAAGGCCGCTGCTTCCAGCCGCGCCGCCGCCTGCCGGATGACGAAATCGCCGACCGCATGACCCAGTCCGTCATTGATCGGCTTGAAACGGTCGAGATCGACAAGCAGGACGGCGCAGCCCTCGTCAGGCCCGGCCTCGACGCTGATCCGGCATGAGATTTCCTCGACAAACACCCGTCGGTTTGCCAGGCTGGTCAGCGGATCCTTGCGCGCCATGATATCGGCCACCTGATGCGCAGCTTCGGCGGCGGCATGTGCCTCGGCAAGTTCGGCCACATGCTGGCGGTGCGCCGCGGCAACCTCTTCGGCACGGCGCCTTTCCTCCTCCTTCATCTCGGTGATGTCGATATCGGTTCCGATCAGCCGCGTCGGTACGCCATTGCCGTCCCAGGCGACGGCGCGGCCGCGCGCGAGAATCCATATCCATCTGCCGTCGAGCCGCTGCTCCCGATATTCGAAGTCGAACCGGTCGATCTCGCCGGCATTGTGGGCACGGACATGCTCCATGACGTCAGCGATGTCATCGGGATGCACGCGCTCTTCCCAGACATCGATCGTGTCGCAGATTTCGCCCTCGGGCGGAAAGCCGCGGATCTTGCGCCATTCCTCCGAATAGAACCGCGCATCGGTCAGCGCATTATATTCCCAGACGCCGTGGCCGGCCGCCTTCATGGCGTGGCGCCAGATGCTTTCCTGATAGGCCAGCGTATCGCGCTCATGGATCAGTGCGCCGACATCGGTGATCTGGACGAAGCAGCCATCCTCTGCCGGACTCGTCTGCAATGTCAGCCAGAGACCAGCGCCATCCGCTTTGCGAAAGCTGCGCAGGCCGAGATCGAGAGGCGCGTCGCCGTTCATCACGCGCAGGCCCGGCAGTTCGAACACATCGTCGAGGTTTCTTCCGACGATCTCGTCCTGCCGGAAGCAAAGCAGCATTGCGAAGCCCTCGGTGATGTCGGTGATCCGCCACTGCCGGTCGCAGAGCGCCAGCGCCAGAGAGGATCGGCCGACGGATCGCCACGGATTTACGTCTAAGCCATTATGAATATTAGAAATTTCTATCATAAAATTCCCCTTTTTGCGGATAATAGGCGCCCGATCCGTTAAAATTGTTGCCATCGGCATCCCTGGAACGCCGATTGATCTCCGGGGGAGATCGATTGATGCGCAATCTGGATAAAAATCTGCGCCGGACGGATAGGCGCATGCCTCCGTAAGATCTTCAAATCGCAGATGAATCAGGCTTGTGTGATCCCGGTAGAGTGGCATCCGGCCCCGCTGACGGCAGATTATTGCGATAGCGCATGCTGTTCTTCATCACTGCGTCAGATGCACGCTTCCGGCATATTGGGTGAACAGGGATGACAGCCCCGATTCGATCTCGTCGGGGTCGTTTGCCATGAGGAACATGTCTTCGGTGGAGGCGCAGTCCTTAAGGGCATAGGGAATATAGGCCTGGCGGGTGGTGCTCGAAGAAACGCCGCTGCGCATGGTCGCATTCCAGGTCGATTTGTAATTGCTCGATGCCATGGTGGCGCCCACGGTGGCGTTATAGCCCCAGTCCGCCGTGACCGGCAGATATTCGGTATAGAGCACGCCGATCGTTGCGCCGTTGGTCTTCATGCCTTTGCACCAATTGGGGTTCAAGGGTGTCACGACATTCCAGATCTTCTTCTTCGTGGCGTCGGACTGGCTGGAGGTCCAGTTGAGGACATTGTAGTTCGGCTGCAGCCACCAGAGGACCCAGTTTCGCTCGGACTGGATGCCATCGGTGAGCAGCAGGACCAGCTTGAGCGGGGAGGCCGCCGAGGTGCCGTCGCCGGCCACGCCGACCTTCTTCTGCAATGCCGTCAGCGAGACGTCGAAATAGGTCCCGGCTTCCGATGTGGCGCTGGTCAGCCGCGTGTCGCTGCTGAGCGTGCTCTCGGCTTGAGAGATGGACGTCGTCGGGGCGAGAACCTCGGTGATGTTTTCCCCGAGCGTATAGAGGCCGACCTTGATCCGCCCGTTGGAAGTGTCGGCGGCATCGATGACATCGAGCACCTCGGAGACGGCACTCGCCGCGACATCGGCTCTGAGCGAAGCGCCATACTTCGCTTTGATATAGTCATAATAGCTGTTGGCGAGCTTGGTGGTGGTGCCCTTCTTATAGACCGGATCGGTTGTATCGTGGCAGGCGAACTCGCATGTGATGTTGGCGTCGGCGCGCAATTTGGTCTGGTAAGCCGTCGTCGAGGCCAGCAGCATCGACGCCGACTTATCGATGACGATATAGACTTCCATGTAGGCGGTGGCCGGGCCTGCAACGGCAGACGTCGCGGCGACATCGACCGTGTTGATATTGGCAATCTTCAGGAAGGAGGTTTCAATGGTGCCCGTCGCCGATGCCTGGATGGTCCTGTCGGTCTTGGTCACGGAAATGCTGACATTGGACAGGGAATAGGTCGCATCGCCGAGATTGGCTTGCGCGGCGAACCATTGGGCGACTTTTGCCTGAAGCTTGTCTTCGGTAAGCGAATCCACCTCTTTGACCGCCGCAATCAAGGCCGCATCGAGGTCGCTCTGCATTTTCAGCTTGGTGTTCCAGGCGCGAACGAAATCGACGCTGCAGCCAATGGCGATGATCATCGGGATCAGAAGGATTGCCGCCGTTATGGCGAAATTCCCTGATTTTTCCTTGATCAATGCAGACATCCGATTCCCGAACATCTTCATTGGCTTTGCTACCAGGAGAAAGACCTCGTGCATTCGCTTCCTACTTCCTTTTCGCGGTGCAGGGGGATTTGGTGGAGCGCTCGGAGCAATCCGTCGCCAGTGAAGCGCGTTGCGATCGCCGGGATCGCCCGGCACGTCCTGTGCCTTCGCGTTAGCAACGTTCATGCGACGTGGTTAACGAAACGTTGATTCCGGAAAGGGGAAGCTTGCCGCGAGCGGTTTGCTGCGGATTGTGGATAGGTCGCGCGGCTCTTGGATAGGAACAAGACCAGAGATGTTTGAAATGCCTGTAAACGACCCATCCTTTGATATGTCGGTCAGGCGATGCACTGGTTGCGCGCAGCCGGTCTGTCGGAGGGAGGCGATGATTCGCTTGTGCCTCACCTCCGAAAATTGATAAACCGCATTTAAGTTGTTGTCACCCGTTCACCAGAAGAATATTTCAGCCTCTCAAGACCAGTCTGCTGGCCTAGGCTATGAACAGCTGCTGTTTAAGCATCCCGTTGTGAATATCCATGATACGCAGGAATGTCCGCAAAGCGCTTCTTCCTTGGCCGCGGGTGGGCAGGTTGTCGGTCGATTTAGCGGTTATTAACCTCATTATTCGGAAACATACATTGGTATTCATTTTCTAGTCGGAGATTTTACATGAAGCGCCCGTCAATCAAGGTCGCCCTCGTTTCATGCCTTCTGGGCATGTTCACCATGACTGGCGGACTTGCCTATATGTCCGTTTCATCGCTGATGACGATCGACTCCCATAATGACCAGCTGGTCGATGACCTCATGCCATCAGCTCTGCTGATGAAGGAGATCAACGTCAATATGGGCGATATCAGGATTGCGCTGCGCAACCATGTGCTGGCCGTTACGGACGACGAACAGACGGCAGCGGAAGCGCAAATCACGGACGCGAAGAAGATATTCGAGACCAATATGGCCGTCTATAAAAGGGACCTCAAGCCGGGCGAGGAGCAGCAAAGGTTCGAACTGCTGGAGCAGGATTACGCCGCCTACGTGAAAGCCGCCGATGGCATGCTTGTCTTCTCCCGAAAGAACCAGGACGACCAGGCCAAGAAAGTCATCAATGGCGACATGAAGGCGCTTGCCGGTAAAATCGACGAGCAACTCGATGCACTGGTTGCCTTCAACGCAAACGGCGCGAAAGCCGCCGGCGCCGACAACCAGTTGACGTTGCAATACACGATCAATGGCACGTACACCATTGTCCTGGGTGCATTCTTCATTGGCATCGGTGTGATCGCCTTTGCCTTGACCCAGATTTCGCGGCCGATCAACCGCATTACCGACGCCATGCGCCGGCTCGCCGGCGGTGCCCTTGATCTTGAAATCCCCTATGCCGGACGCGCTGACGAGATTGGTGCGATGGCGGGAGCCGTCGATGTCTTCAAGCAGGCGGCGATTGCCAATCGCAGGCTGGAGGCGGAGACGGAAGCCACCCGCCGGCAGGCCGAGGCCGACCGAATCGCCGCCCAGGAACAGGCCGAAGCCCAGGCGACGGAACGGCTGCGTATTGCCACTGCCGGCCTGGCGGACGGCCTGCAGAAATTGGCCGCCGGCGATCTCTCGTTCGAGCTCAGGGAGGCTTTCGCGCCGGATTTCGAAGCGCTGCGGCACAATTTCAACCAGTCCGTCGAGCAGCTCGGCGAGGCCCTTCGTGCGGTGACAGGCGGTTTCGGCACCATTGATAGCGGCACGAGCGAGATCGCGTCCAGCGCTGCCGACCTTTCCAAGCGCACCGAGCAACAGGCTGCGGCGCTGGAAGAGACGGCCGCGGCCCTGGATCAAATCACCGTCAATGTCAGCAATTCCACCCAACGCACCCAGGAAGCGCGATCGGTGGCCGTCAAAGCCAATCAGTCGGCCCTGGAATCGGCCGAAGTGGTGTCGCAGGCCGAGAATGCGATGCAAAAAATCGAGACAAGCTCACAGCAGATCGCCAACATCATCAGTGTCATCGACGAGATCGCCTTCCAGACCAACCTGCTGGCGCTCAATGCCGGGGTCGAAGCGGCACGCGCCGGCGAAGCGGGCAAGGGTTTCGCCGTGGTCGCCCAGGAGGTGCGCGAACTGGCGCAGCGATCCGCCAACGCCGCCAAGGAGATCAAGGCGCTGATCCAGAACTCCACGGCAGAGGTCAGCAGCGGCGTTCGCCTGGTGCGCGACGCCAGTGTCGCGCTCAAGACGATCGGCCAATACATCGCCGAGATGAACAACCATATGGAGGCCATCGCGGTGTCGGCGGCCGAGCAAGCCACCGGCCTGTCTCAGGTCAATGCCGCCGTCAATCAGATGGACCAGACGACGCAGCAGAACGCCGCGATGGTAGAGGAAACGACGGCCGCGAGCGCAAGTCTGGCAACCGAGGTCGACAGCCTCAAGCGCCTGCTGCAGCAATTTCAACTTGGCCGGGGCTCTGGGGCCACCTATCGGCCGACGCCTGCCGCATATGACGCCGCACCGGTCGCCTCACCGAGCCGGCAGATGATGGGCCGGATCGCGCAGGCCTTCGGCAGCGACCGGCGATAGGCCGGATCTGCATTGCCGGACACCACGGCGATCCTGATGCCCGCGGTTTTCGCCGCGGGCGACGTGTCCGACACTATGCCCGCAGCACGCATTTCGAAGGTGACGGGGCGTGAATTCTCGCAGGGTGAGGCCGGTCCTCAGCAACTTTCTGCGGATTGTGGATATTTCGCGCGCCTCCTGGATAGGAAATCCAGCGAAGATATTCGAAATGCCTGCCCAAACCCCTTGTCTCTTGATAGGTAGGTCAGGAGATGCGATGGCCGCGTGCCGCCGGTCCTGTCAACGGCAGGCGGGGCGCGGTCAATGACTGCCCGCCAGATCATAGAGGACGATGGCTACAAGACCGCTGGTTTCCCGCTATAAATTCGTCGAGACCGATATCGACCAGGTCAGAGCCAGCATGCCCAAGACCCGAACCTGTGTTCGGTTGAAGCCGATCGGCGATACATCCGTGCTCTCGATCGAGGGCTGTCAGTTCTCGGTGCCGGGCTTCGACATCTGGAGAACCGGGTGCCGAACAGGCATCGAAGCACGGTTTGCCGAGCCGCCGGACGCCTATGCCCTCTATCTCCCCCTCGATGGCGTCATGGAGGTCAGCTGTCACGGCAAGCCGCTGGTGTCGAATTCCGGCCGGTTAATCGTTTCCGAATTTGCCCGCACCGACTCGACGCGCAAGCATGGCGGCCGCTCGCATATCGGCATCAGCTTCGATCGAAATTCCGTCCGGCGCCAGCTCAGCGAACTTCTCGATGCGCAGATCGGCCCGGATATCGACCTGGCTCTGGAGGTCGAGAGCGGCACCCGGCCCTTCGAACAGCTGATGTCGCTCGGCGGTCTGCTCTGGACAATGCTCGCCAGAGACCCCGAGGAAGAATTGTCGCTGCACTCGACCGTGCAACTGTTCAAGACGATCCTGGTGACGGTGCTCGACAGTTTCCCGCATCGCTATTCCGCGGCGTTGGCCGGACCCGTTTCCGCCGCGACGCCACGTCACGTCAAACGGGCGATCGACTTCATGGTGGAAAATCTTGGCAGCCCGCTCGAAATGCAGGACATAGCCAGGGAGGCTGGTGTCAGCACGCGCGCCCTGCAAGCCGCATTCCGGCAATTCAAGGATATGACGCCGCAGCAGCATCTGCGCGAATTGAGGCTCAATGGCCTTCGGCRTGATCTCATCGAAGCCAAGGGTGAATCCATAGCGGAACTTGCCAGGCGGCAGGGTTTCAATCACATGGGCCGCCTTTCGGCGCTTTACCGTGAGGCTTTTGGCGAGTTTCCCGCCGAGACGCTGCGCAGACATCGCAGGGCGCCGTGAATGCGACGGGACAGGTCGCCGACTGACGTGTCGGAAAACCGGGCAGCGATCTCAATCCAGCGCCGCATTTCACCCGGCACACAAAATTGCTATGGATTGGCGATCCGAGTCTGCTGCGTTTTCACAGAGAACACCACGAGATGCGAAAATCCCGGTTCGAGGTCGTAGAGGCAGACGTCGAGCAATTGCGCGATCACTACAGGCGAACGCTAAAGCCCGTTCAGGTGTTTCCTATCGCTCGGGCCAGCAAGGTGTCGGTCGAGGACCTGCACTTCTCCGTCGGCGAATTCGATATCTGGTCCGGCCGCTGCCGATCGGGAATGGAGGTCAGTTTCACCGAACCTCCGGATGCCTTTGCGATCTATCTGCCAAGCTCAGGTGCGATGGAGCTGGCATCGGGCAACAAGTCGCTCGCCTCCACTTCCAAAAGCATATTGGCTGCCGATCTTGCGCGTTGTGAACGTCTGAAACTGCATCAGGAGCGTTCTCATATCGGCATCGCATTTTCACGCGCCGCGATGAAGCGCGAGCTCAGTGCGCTCCTGGATGGCCCGGCTGTGCATGACCTCGACATAAGTTTGGAAATTCCGCCGGGCCAGGCGGCGCATGACCGTCTGGCGGAACTCGGCCGGTTCCTCTGGAAGAATCTGCAGCAGGATGGCGACGACGCGCTGTCGTTGCGCTCGACCGAATATCTGTTCCGCACGATCATGATAGCCCTGCTCGAAAACGTGCCGCATCGCTATTCCGGCGTGCTGGAACGCCCGGTGATCGCTGCCGTGCCGCGGCAGGTCAAACGCGCCATCGACTATATGGCGGCCAATCTCAGCCGGCCGCTCGATGTCGACGACATCGCCCGCGAGGCCGGCGTCAGCGTACGGGCGCTGCAAGTCGCCTTCCAGCAGTTCAAGGGCATGACGCCGCTCGAATTTCTACGCCTGCTTCGTCTCCAGGCGGTGCGCGAGGAGATCGCTTTCGGTGCGGCGGGCACCGTTTCGGAAATCGCCCGACGCTGGGGTTTTGCCCATATGGGTCGTTTCTCGGCTTTGTATCGTCACGCATTCGGAGAGCTGCCGCTGGAGTCGCTGCACCGCAACAGACATTCCGGGCCGCCACGCCCACGCGGAAGAGCTCGCTCCGATGACGGGGAGCGATAAAGGGCCGATAAAGTATTCGGCTATTACTGACGGCCTTTAATACTGGCGCCCTTGGCCCGACTCGGTTCTTTTCGGCGGGGCAGACTCTGCCTGGCCGATTTGCGCCAGTATCGAGCGCGGAATGGCGTTGAGCTGCGCCGGCGGCAGCCGCATGACGAGATGCCGGTTGACGCGCGCCAGCACGTTCGGTGGAAGCGCCGACAGCATGGCCGGAATGCAGGGATCGTCGGGCGCATGGCGCAGGACCGAATTGACGGCGGCGGGGCTGTTGCTGGCAACAGCGGCCGAGCAGCGATCCCTGTCGGCCATCGGCGCATGTCTGGCCTCCTGGTCGGCATGCATATGTCTGGCTTCTGGGCCGGAATTCGTGGTGCACCCTGCCGTCAGCAGGCCGCCCACCGATACCGACAAAAGCAGCGATCTCAGCGCGCGCGCTTTGTTTTTATCCTGGTCACCCATGCCGCCACTACCTTTCGGCTCAAAACCGGTATGCCAACATCTGCCAAGTAGAGTTACGGCATTGCTTTGGGAAGTCAAGTCTGCAAGCGCAGCGCGGCAATTCAACATCACGTGTTGCCGGACTGTCCTTCGTCCGAAAATGGGGAAGGTGAGGCGTCAGGCGCGATATGCACGCCACGCTCCGCCGCAACCGACAGCAGCCGGTCGGCGAACGCGGTTGCGAATTCGGAATTGCCTCGGTGCCCTGGTCCGGCGGCAAGATAGGCTTCGATCCTGGCGCGGGCAGCGGCCCTGATATCATCGGATTTGCCCAGGCGTATGGCGGTTTCGACATAGTCGTCGACCGTCGACGCAACCTCCAGGCCGGCCTGCCTGACCCAGGCAGCGCCTTGCCTCGCCCTTTGGGTGGCCCCTTCCAGCGCGACCACCGGGCAGTTCTGCTCCAGCGCCTCGACGACCGTCGTCGCGCCGGCATAGGGGAAACTGTCGAGGTAGACATCGGCGCTGGCCAGGAGATCCGCGACCTCCTCTCGCGACAGCGGCGCCAGGATGCGGATGCGCTCCGCCGGCAGGTTGCGCGACGCCAGCGCCTCTCTGACGATGCGCCGGAAAGCGGCGGGCGAGAATTTCGTCAGCCAATTGGCCGCGAAAGGATAGAGGACGATTGTCGCGTCATCGACGTCCTGCAAGATCCTGGCAAAGGCATCGAGAAGGTCGGAACCGATTTTCTGCACCATCGCGCCGCTGACATAGAGCGTGGCGTCCGGCGGCAGGCCATGCAGCGTTCTGATTTTTGTCCGGAAGTCAGGGGTGCGAAGGACCTTGGATACCGGCTCATCCGGACCAGGCTGACCGAAGCGCTGAACCGGGCCGGGGAGCCGGATGATCCGCTCGCAATAGCCCGGCGGCGCCGAGCTTGGGTCCAGTTCCTCGCTGGTCAGCATGCCGTCGAAGGATGAAAACCCTGTCGATGTCGGTGAAATCGCCGCCATGGCCAGTTGCACCGGTGCCAATCTGTGGGCGGCGATGGTCGCCAATTGGTCGAGACCGAGGAAATAGGAGCCGAGCAGGACGACGTCCAGTCGTGCCGCGCGGATGGTGTCGACGGCTTCTCCCACAGCGAGCCCGTCGAGATTGATGACCGCGTCGAAATCGCCGCTGTCGAGCGTCGGATCGGGTGTCGTCAGCGTGATCCGCACCGTTTGCAGGCGCGGGTCGGCGGCGGCGAACAGTCCGGCAATGATCCGCGGTTCCGGCGCGTGGTCCCAGGCGCGCATGACCACGCCGACACGCAGCCTGGAGCGTGCGCTATCGGGGACCGGCGGAAGCCAGGCGAGCGGATAGTTTTCCTGGAGCAACTGGCGCTCGATCGCTCGCCCCATGGTCGCGACGGTGGAAACCGCCGTGCCGGTGGAGAACAGAAGATGCCGGGGCTGAAGGCTGCGAATGATCTCGGTTGCCAGCAGGTGCAGCGCAGAATTTTCGGGTTGCCGTGCCAGGCATTCGTCGGCGCTGGCCACCAGGCGTTCGACGAAGCGGGCATAGGCCTCCCGGTCTTCCGGTTCCGGGATATGCGACGGCGATCGCGTCAGAAACCCGGCCAGCGCCGGAACGTGCCAGAGGAGTTGCGGCGGAAAGCCGGTGAGGTCGGCCAATGCGGCGCTTGCCCAGGCCGGGCCGCCGGCGAGCGCGATCAGGGCCCGTCCCAGCGCCTCGGTCGGCTCGCCCGGCCATTGGTCGAGTCCGTCCGCATGCACAGTGTCGCCGCAGACCATGTCGATCGATGACTGGAGGCGAAAAATCTGCCTCAGCGTCGTCTCACTGGTGAGAATGCCATTGAGGCCGATGTCTCCCAACCGGGAAAGTGCGGCAATCAACTTGCTGCGAAATTTTATGAGCGTGTGCGCCGAGGCGTCGCTATCGGAGCCTTCGAATTCCCAGGCCGGCATATTGTCGATGAAGGCCACGGCCGCCGACAGGCAGGCTTCGACGCTTCCGGCCCACAGGGCGTGGTCTTCGCCGGCGGGCTGGGGCGCTGCGAAGATCGCCGATGCCGGATGGTCGGGCATTGCGCCTGCGAAGTGGATGCTTTCGAGACGGATCGGGCCGGGGCGGATGCTGTCATCGCCATCCGCCACCAGGAAGGAATGCAGCGACAGTTCGACGGCACCCTGCCTGCGTCCGACCAGACCGGCCAGCGGAACGTCGATTTCGGCGGCGCCTTCGAGCAGCGTCTGCACCAGCAGATGGCCGTCATGCGACACGCCGATCACATGCTTGAGCCCTTCCATCGGATCGAGAATAGGTGTCACTTCCATGACCGCGCTCGCGGGCCCGCCGCGTCCCGGCAGACGCAGGATGAGGTCGGCCGTGCCTTCGGTGGCGACAGGCATCATTTCGTGATCCTGGTGCCAGCCCTTGGCCAAAGCCGCCTGGGCCGGTGAATCTCGGAAGAAGTTGAAATGCTGGCCTGGATTGACCGAGGGCGCGGCAATTGTCGTGCCGGTCTGCAAGCCGAGATGATATTCGCTGCGCGTCTTGCGGAAGGCGATCGCCGCGATCACCGGCCGGCGCATGTCGAGCATGTCGCTGGGCTTGAAGGCGAATGTCAGCACTATCAGCCGATTGTCGACGCCGGCCATGGCTGGCAGGTCGATCTCCAACCGATCCGCCACCCCCCATTGACCATAGTAAAATTCCCGCCCGTCGCCGCTGATGCGCATGAGACCGGATGGTTGCTCCGGCGGCAGATGCAGGGTGAGGACGAAAGGCGCTTGCGTCGTGAGAAGCGACAGCCGCGCCTGGCCGGTGGGTTCGCTGAGTTCGCCCGATCCGGATGGGAGGGCGACAAATCCGGTTGACTGCCCGGCATCGAGCAGGTCGGCAAAGGGGCGCAGCGCGCCGTCTTCGATATAGGCCGAGCGCCAGAGGGTCTCTGCGCGCTCGACAGCGATGCTTTCGAGCGCGATGGTCGGCACGGCCGCCCTGAGACGGTGAAGCCGGTTACCACCGCGCACGGCTTGCTTTTCAAGCTCCAGTTCCAGCAGAACCTCGCCGCCATGCGCGGTCGCCCGTTCCGGCAGCGGCACCTCGACCAGGCAAGCGCCTGAGATCTCTGAGGAGACCAGGACCTGGCCGTGCAATCTCACCAGCAGCCGCATCGATATGTCCGGCCGGGCATGATGGGGCAGGACCGAAAGCTTGACCACATGCGCCGCAGGCGAGGGGTTGAAGCAGATCGACAATTGCGCCCTGGTGCCGGTCATCGAGGCGAAATCCGGCAGCGAGTGCATGCGCCAGCCATGGCGCAGGATCGGCAGGCCTTCTGTCGTCTCGGTAAAGTTATAGATCCGGCCGGGCACTTGTGGCTCCCGCCAGCGCGGAACGCCGGCGTCGCGTCGCAAGGCGGCAAAATCTTGGTAACCGAGACGATCGAGCGCCCAGAGCACCGCGGCAGGCCTGTGGCCCGGTTCCACCAGCCAGCGCCGCAAGGTTGTGGAGCGTTCGGCCAGCAGCGACGTGGCGTAAAGCGCTGCGGGCAGGCCGAGCCTGGCGCGCAACGGCAGCGAGGCGCCGGCAATCCTGCGGCCCAATCGCCTCAGCGCTCCGCCGGTCGCATGCATGTGGTCGAAATTGGCGGCACGGCCGGCGCGGGCGCGAATGCCGGATGTCATCAGCACGATGGCATTGGCATCGCGCTCGTGCCGCTCGTCCTCAGCGGCGCCTGCCGAGCCGAAGTAGCGCGGCGCGCCGGCAAATCCCTCGGCCAGATCCGAGAGGTCGCGCATGCCGCGGCGGTCGCGCCAGAGATCGGATGCGCCCTGGATATAATAATTGTTGTTGGGGTGGATGCGGTAGGCGGCCAGTGTACGGCGAACCGGCATGATCCGGCCTTCGATCGCCGCGGCCCTGAGCAGGACCGCATCGGCGCAGATGCGCCAGCGCGCTTCTTCCATCGGCATCAGACGCTCGAGAACCCGTCTGGCAAAGACATTGCCTGATGTCGGGAGGAAATCGAAGCTGGCGGTGTTGAGGAAGATCTGGCGGTTGTCGATATCATGCGGCAGGATGTCATATGCGCCCATGTGGCGGCCGCCGGCATCGATCAATTCGAGGCCGAAGCACAGCGCCGCGAGGCTCTCGTGCCATAGACTGGTGACGGTTTCCACGAGCTCCGGCCTGGCAATGTCATCGGCATCGAGAAAGTAGACGAGATCGCCGCGCGCCGCCGCAAATCCGGCGTTGAAAGCCGACGCCTGACCGCCATTGGATTTGCCGATAACGTGAATGTGACTGCCGAACTCTTCGAGCACCTCCATGCTGCCATCGGTCGAGCCATCGTCGACGACGATGATTTCCAATGCCGGGCGCGTCTGGCGTAGCGCACTGCCGATGCACGCCCCTAAATAGTTGCCGTAATTATAGTTTGTGATGACTATGCTCAGGGATGGATGTTTGCGCATCGACTTGTCGGGGGCTCTCCTCGAAAGATTGCATGCGGAACGTCCGAGACAATCCCACCGACCTGAGCTGCCGCCGCTGTTCCCGATGTTACTTTATGCTTTCCCTGAACTGTGGTAAGAGTTACGTCCTAAAGTCAAGCCGGAAAACCGAGCAGAAAGACGAGAGTCGAGCAGGAAACGGCCATGCAAGATCGTCGGTTTTATCAGTTCAAACCTTGCGGCAGTGATGGGATTGGAGACGACTTGAGGCGCGATCACAGTGGTTTCCGATTTGCGGTTTGGAACGGCAGCTTGCTCAGAAGTCTATTAGCGCTGGTTGCTTTCACGCAATTGCTTTTCCTGTTTTTGGTCAGTCCTGCTCTCAGTGCTGTTCTGGACAAGCTTCCGCCCGGCTCGCGCGTCGCCCTCGTCATCGGCAACGGCGCCTATGAGCAGGTTCAGCATCTGCCAAATCCGCGCAATGATGCCGAGGCAATCGCCAAGGAATTGCGTTCGATGGGTTTTGTGGTCCAAACCGCGCTTGACGTCGATGCACAGGGCTTTCGCGGCGCGCTGCAGAAGTTCGAAACGGTTGCCGACAAGGCTGATATCGCCCTGTTCTTCTATGCCGGGCACGGCCTCGAAATGCATGGCGTCAACTATCTCATTCCGACGGATGCCCGGATTACGCGTGCCAGTTCGGTGCAGGACGAAGCGATCTCGCTGCCACGGGTGATTTCGGCCCTGGATGGTGCGCACAAGCTCAGACTGGTGATCCTCGACGCGTGCCGGAACAATCCGTTCCTGGCAAAAATGCAGGAGGACGGGGCGTCGCGATCGGTGACGCGCGGGCTTGCGCGGGTCGATCCCACGGGCGTGACGCTGGTGGCCTTTGCGGCGGATGCCGGTGCTGTCGCCATGGATGGCCAGGGCAATCATAGTCCTTACACGACCGCACTGCTGAAAACCCTGAACGAGCCAGGTCTCGAACTGAATTTCGTGTTCCGCAAGGTTGCCGCCCGGGTGCGGGAAGAGACCGACAACGAGCAGACGCCCGTCACCTATGGCACGCTCGGGGAAGACGAGATCTATCTGGTTCCCAAGCCCATCGAGACCGCGAAAGTGGAGGACCATGGCATATCGAAAGCCTGGGATGATGCCTCTCGCGCCGGGACCGAGACTGCGATCGTGGCGTTTCTGGGAGAATATCACGACACGTTCTACCGCTCGCTGGCGCTCGACCGGCTGGACTCGCTGCGCACATCCGACAAGCAGCGCGACATGTCCGCCGCCTCGCTCGACGATGTCTATTGGATGACGATTCGCACCAGCCGCAATCCGGAAGATTTCAGGGCCTATCTGCGCCGGATGCCGTCCGGTCCCAATGCCGACCTGGCGGAGGCGCGGATCAAGGCGCTTGAGCGGGCGGCCCAGATCAGGACCGAGCTCGACACGAATTCGGACACGCCGGAAGATCTGGCGAGCGCCATACAACACCGCGCCGACACGCTGCCGGTCAATATCATCCAATATGGATTGGATGCGCTGGGCTATCCGCCGCAGGACATCAACGGCGTGCTCGACCGCTCGACGAAACAGGCGATCAGGGCCTACCAGGCCAGCATCAATGAGCCCCAGACCGGGCGCCTGACCTCGCAGCAGGTGATTGATCTCGTGGTCGCCGCCGCCGCCACGGGCGAGACGCATGCACAGACGGCAGTCGGCGTCATGCTGGCGAGCGGCGACATCTGGGACAAGGACTATGTCGTGGCGCGCGCCTGGCTGGAGCGCGCCGCCGACAAGAACAATCCGACCGCTATCGTCAATCTTGCCATCTTCTATCGCGACGGCCTCGGCATCGGCAGAAATCTCGGACAGGCACGGCGGCTGCTGATCAAGGCGAAGTCGCTGGGCGCTTCCGAAGCGGATCCGATGCTGGCCAAGTTAGGGTCACCCTCATGAAATATGCATTCTGGTCCCTGGGGCTGCTGCTCTGTGCCATCGCACAAAGCTGGTTGGCGCCTGCCTTTGCCGACGACTTCGTGCTGCCACGCGCCAAGATCGTGACCAGCAGCGATTGCAATGATGTCTGCCCGGTCATGGTGACCTTGCCGAGCGGGCTGCGCATGAGCCAGACGCAGATCACCCGGGCGCAATACGGCTTTTTCATCCACGAGACGAACTACCAGCAGCAGGACTGGGGATGCCGGTGGAATTATCCGGGCATCGCCCAGACCGACAAGGACCCGGTCGTGTGCCTGAACCTGCCCGATGTCGAGGCCTATCTGAAATGGCTGAGCGCCAAGGCGGGCGTCACCTATCGCCTGCCGACCGTGGCCGAATATCGCTATGCCGCGATGGCGGGCGAGGATGGGCCCTACTGGTGGGGGCAAAGCATCGGCGAGGGGAGAGCCAATTGCCTCGCCTGCGGCTCGGCCTTCGATACCAAGGGGACGTCGCCGGTCGGCAGTTTCGAGCCGAACCCGTTCGGTCTGGAAGACGTTGTCGGCAATGCCTGGCAATGGACAGCGACCGCCGTCAACAATGGCGCCGACCACTATCTCATCGGCGGCAGCTGGGCCAGTCCGCCGGCCGACTTGCGTGTGTCGAGGGCGATCTGGAACAGTCCGAAAATTCGCTTCAACACCTATGGCCTGCGTGTCGTCACCGACCCGCAATGAGGTGCAGGGATCTCGCTAAAAATATATGATGCGCTTGGGTGCCGTGAGGGAGACGACTTTGAGACGTAAGACATCTGTGGCCCGCTCCGCCGGGCGGGGCCGGCCGTTTCGCACGGCAATGACGCTTCTGGCCATGGTCTCCTGGACGACAACCACCAGCGCCGCCGAGATCATCAAGGACTGCAGCGATTGTCCCGAATTGATCGCCCGCAAGGACGGCACGGCGATCGGCCAGACATTGGTGACCCGCAAGCAATTCGCAGCCTTCGCCCAGGACACCGACTTCGTCGCGAAAGGCGGCTGCCTGCTCAATGACGGCGTCAACTGGAACAATGATGACAAGGCAAGCTGGCAGTCTCCCGGTTTCGAGCAGACCGACGACCATCCCGTCGTCTGCATCAGCTGGCTCGATGCCGTCGCCTATGCCGACTGGCTGACGAAGAAGACCGGCAAGCCCTACCGGCTGTTGACCTTCGCCGAATCCGACGCCATGGCGCATCCGAACAAGACGAAATATCCCTGGGGAAAGAAACTCGGCAATGTCTGCGCCCGCGGCAACATCGCCGACGGGAGCTACAAGAAGGTGTTCGCCAAGGACCCGCGGCCGGTGGTCCATTGCAGCGACAAATATGTCTATACCTCACCGGTCAAGGCTTTCCCGCCGACCTCCGAGGGCTTTTACGATGTGGCTGGCAATGTCTGGCAATGGACCAATGACTGCCTGAAGGGCGACTGCTCCAATGCCGTGTTCCGCGGCGGCGGCTGGAACGACCCGGAGACCAAGCGCTTCGGATTGGGCGACAGCTGGGCCGATCGCATCATACTCAAGAATTTCGTCATCGGCACGCGCGTGATGCGGGACAAGAACTGAGTGGCATCTTCGATTGCAGTCATTACCGGCTCGGCCGGCCTCGTGGGCGCCGCCGCCGCGCGCCGGTTTCACGCCGAAGGCTTCGACATCATTGGCATCGACAGCGACCGGCGCCGCCACTTCTTCGGCGACGCCGCCAGCACCTTGCCCGAGCGGCAACGCCTCGAACGCGACCTCGCCCGTTACCGCCACCATGACGTCGACATAAGGGATGCCGAGGGCATCGAGGCGATCTTCAAATCGCTCGGCAAGGACATTGCCGTCGTCATCCACGCCGCCGCACAGCCGTCGCATGATTGGGCGGCCGGCGATCCCGTGCAGGATTTCGCCATCAATGCCGGCGGCACGCTGAACATGCTCGAAGCCACGCGCCGCCACGCGCCATCAGCCGCCTTCGTCTTCCTCAGCACCAACAAGGTCTATGGCGACCACCCCAACCGGCTGCCGCTGAGGCCGGAGGGCCGGCGTCTCGTGCTCGACGAGGCGCATCCGTTCCATGCGCGCGGTATCGACGAGAGCATGTCGATCGACAATACCGCACATAGCCTGTTCGGCGTCTCCAAGACCGCGGCCGACCTCTATGTCCAGGAATATACCTCCCGCTTCGGCCTGTTCACCGTCGGCCTCAGAGCCGGCTGCCTCACCGGCCCCGGCCACCGCGCCGCCGAACTGCACGGTTTCCTCGCCTATCTCACCAAGGTGGCCGTCAGCGCCGGCTGCTACCGGGTGATTGGCCACAATGGCTTCCAGGTGCGCGACAATCTCCACGCCGAAGACCTCGCCGACGCGCTCTGCCGCATCGCCAGCGAGCGCATCCGACCCAAGGTCTACAATATGGGCGGCGGCTATGCGCTCTCTTGTTCGGTCAACGAGGCCCTGGATACCGTCGGTGCAATGCTGGGCCGGCGGATCGACAGGGTCGAAGAACCTGTCGAGCGCTATGGTGATCATGCCTGGTGGATTTCCGATACGAGCCGGTTTCGGGCGGATTATCCGGGATGGCGGCCACGGCATGACCTCGATGGGATATTTGCGGAGTTGATTGCAGGAGCGCGGCGGGATTAGGCTCTCTCCCAGAGAAAGAATGAAATCCCGACAAAACGGGCGTGCTCTAGGTATCCAGCAGGCCGTCCATGGCTGTGATGGGCAAGACGAGCCGGTTCGCGGTGCCGGCCAAGCGGTGGAAACCAAAGCCCTGGTAAAATCTCGCGGCGTTCTCATCTTTAGCGTCGACGACCATTCCGAGGATGCCGACAGCCTTGGCCGTGGTCCGCGTCGTCTCAAAGGCGTGGACGATCAGGGCGTCGCCATAGCCTTGACCCTGCCATTTGCTGGCGACCGCGAGGCGACCCAGCAGGAGAAAGGGGAGTTCCGTGTACGCGCCGACACGCATCGTCTCCGGCAGAGCATCGCGCGCCACTGCATGTGCACTGAGCGAATAGTAGCCGATGATCTCCGCGTCGTCGGCCAGCACATAGACCCGCGTCAGACGGCGGGCGATATCCTGGCCAGCGAAGCGCTTTAGATAGGTATTGAGCGCGGCGACGCCGCAATCGAAACCCTTGCGATCGTGGCGTTTCGGATCGAGCGCCAGGAATTCCATGTCAGGCCGAGATGTCGCGGAATTTTTTGGCCGCCTTGCGCATGCGCTCTGTCGGCGGCGCCGGTTGCTCCAGCGCTGCAAAGAAGGAAAGCCAATCCCCGCCGGTGAAGCGGGTGCGTTCGTGTTCGGCGATCACCGCAGCCGCCTTCTCTCGCACGCTTTCGCGGATGAATTTGCTTTTGTCGAGGTTGAGATAGGCGCGTGCGGCGTCCATCATGGCAAGTGTCTCGCCATCCATCCGCACTTTCAGCGTATCGTCTCCACTCGTTTCCATCGGCTTGTTTCCAAATCCCATAAGATCAATATACCCACATTTGTGGGTCTTTTCAACCGTTGCCCATCTCGGCGCACTGAACTTGTCTCACAGGTCAGGGGCTTTTCCCCAGCGGTCCCAGCAGCACATCCCCAAACAGCGGCTGGTAGCTTTGGCGCACCAGCGGGTCTTCCTTGAACGACAAGGCGTATTGGCCGATCTGATGGAAATAGGTGATGCGGGCCCTGACGACGCTTTCATTGTCCGGATAGCCCATCTTGAGGAAGGCGCGGACGAGAAGCGAGATGCGCAATTCGTCGATAGCGGTCACTTCGGCATTGAGCTCTTTCGAGCCCCGCGCCCAGTCCCGGACCGCCAGATCGAGCTTGGGGCTGAAGGGTTTTTCATCGACCCAGACATGCACGATATCGCTGAAGAACTGCACCCCGTCGACGACCTCCATGTCGACCATGGCCTGGAACGGCTGGCAATTCGTTCGTCGCCAGTCGTCCAGCAGAGCCTGTTGCAAGGCTTTGAGGCTCGAGAAGTGAAAATAGAAGCTGCCGCGGGTGATTTTGAAATGACGTGCGAGGCGATCTATCTTCACCTCGGCAATGCCGCGCTTCTCGAGCGCCTTGCGCGCGGCCGCGATCCAATCCTCGCGCGTCAGCGTTTGCCGGGGGGTGGTCTTCTTCGATGTTGCGGCAGCGTCACGTGACGGGTCTGATTTTGCCAAGGGTTCTTCTGCTCTCCAGCCTGCAAAGTGGCTGATAACGGCGGATGTCTGTCTTACAGCCGTTATCAACAAGGGTAAGCGGAATCAAGGAAGTGCGCTGATCCGCTCCAGCATCAGTGCGAAGAACGGCGCCGGATCGATGCGGCGCAACACATTGCAGTTCCTTGGCTGTTTGGTGACGTGCCACCAGTCGACCACTGTCATGCCGATCGTCACCGGAGACGAGATATCGACAGTCACATAGCACTGTTTCTTCTCGAAGATTTCGGGGGCGAGAAGATAGCCCGTGACGCAGGCATCGTGGATCGGCCGGGCTTCGGTGGGAAACTTGTGCGATCCATATTGGCGATAGAAGTCGGCGAGGTTGGCGGCTTCTATCGCAGCCCGGCTGCCGGTCCGGCGCAGCGTGTCCAGCCACTCGGGCGTCATCTGCGCCGTATAGGTGCAGTCGATCCCCGCCATGGTCACCGGCACACCCGAGGCGAACACCTTGTGTGCGGCATGCGGGTCGACATAGATGTTGAACTCCGCCGCCGGCGTGGCGTTGCCGCCTTCGAAGAAGCCGCCGCCCATGAGCACGACCTCACGGATTCTTGGGATGATGCGCGGCTCCATCACCATTGCCATGGCTAGATTGGTCATCGGACCGAGCGTGCAAACCGTGATCTCGCCTTCCGGCGCGGCCATGATCGCACGTACGATGTAGTTGACCGCGTGCTCGGCCTGCAGCGGCGTGACCGGATCCGGCAGATCGGCGCCGTCGAGGCCCGTTTCGCCATGCACATATTCCGCCGTCATCAGCGGCCGGACCATTGGCGCCGGGCAGCCGGCATAGACGGGGATATCGGGCCGGCCGGCCAGTTCGACCACTTTCAATGCATTCACCGCGGTTCGGGCAAGAGGCACGTTGCCGCCGACGGTCGTCACGCCAACCACCTCCAACTCCTTGGGAGAGCCGAGCGCGAACAGGATGGCGAAAGCGTCGTCCTGCCCGGGATCGGTGTCGATGATGATCTTGCGTGGGGTCATTGCGGTGGGCTTCCGATCATTGAATATTAGCTATTGCCGATATCATTTTCCTGTGTAGAAATACAATACAGTATCGTATGTTCAATAGAGGAGTTGGCGATGAACCCGAACGACCGAGGCGATTTTTCCGAGATCCCGATCCTCGATGTCTCCCCGCTCTATGGCCAGGACGAGGCCGCCATCCGCGCCACGGCTGMAACGCTGCGCACCTATCTGGAACAGATCGGTTTTCTCTATGTGGTCGGCCACCCGATTCCGCGCGCCGATGTCGAGGCGGTGCGCGACGCCAGCAAGCGTTTCTTCGCGCTTCCGGACGAGCAGAAGCTCAGGCTCAAGATCGACAGGAATTTCCGCGGCTTCCTGCCCTTTGCCGGCTCGACCATCGTCACGTCGTCGGTTGCCACCGTCAGCAAGCCGAACCAGAGCGAGTCGATCTTCTTCATGCACGAAGTGGATGCGAACGACCCCAAGGCGTTGGCCGAAAAGCCGCTCCAGGGGCCGAACCAATGGCCGGAGGAGGCTCTGCTGCCCGGCTTCCGCGACACGGTCGAGCATTATGTCGACGAAATGAGCACGCTGGCGCGCAAGATGGTCGGCGCGATCGCCCTTTCGCTCGGATTGCCGTCCGATGACCTCGACCGCTATTTCGACGACCCCACCACCTTCCTGCGCCTGCTGCACTATCCGACGCAGCCCCAGGAAGAAGGGCTGTTCGGCTCTGCGCCGCATACGGACTATGGCTTCATCACGCTTCTGGCGCAGGACGATGTCGGCGGCCTCGAGGTCAAGAACAAGGCCGGCGAATGGGTGCCGGCCCCGCCTGTGCCGGATTCCTTCGTGATGAATGTCGGCGATATCCTGGCCCGCTGGTCCAACGACCTGTTCGTGTCGACGCCGCATCGCGTCATCAATCGCACCGGTCGCGAACGCTATTCGCAGCCGTTCTTCTTCGACCCGTCCATGGACGAGATGATCGAGGCGCTGCCGGTCTGCGTGCAACCGGGCGCGACGGCCAAATATCCGCCGGTGCTCTATGGGGACTATCTCATGGAGCGGATCGACAAGAATTATCACTATCGCAAGCAGCAGGCGCAAGGCGCCATGGCCGCGCGACACTGATGCGCCGGCCGGCGGGCCGAGGTTTGGGAGGATTCGACCGGTGCGCCGGATCGGACATCGCGAGGGACGGGCAAAGCCAAAACCTTCGCAGCTGGGAGTGACAACAACAATGAGAGGAACGTCTGACATGAGAAGACATCTGGTAGTGGCAGGCATGACGCTTGGCGCGCTGCTTTCCGTATGGAGCGGCCCGGCGACTTCGGCGGAGGTCAAGCGTTCGCCCGATGTCGAAAGCTCCGGCAAGCTCTCCGTCGCCAACACGCTTGATTACGCTCCGTTCGAATATATCGACGCCGATGGCAACCAGGCCGGCATCATCATCGAACTGGCGGGCGAAGTGGCCAAGCTGGTCGACGCCAAGCTCGACATTCAGCGCACGCCCTTCCCGTCAATGATCCCGGGCCTTGCCGCGGGACGGTTCAAGATCGCCTGGGAGACTTTTTCGGCCAAGCCGGAGCGGCTGCAGCAGGTCGATTTCGTCATGTTCATGAAGGCCGGCGTCGCGGCGTCGACCACACCCGACAAGAAGGCCAGCTTCTCCGGCGACCTGCCGCTGTGTGGCAAGAAGATCGGCGTGTCGGCGGGCACTGCGTCCGATTTCCTCGTCGACACGCTCAGCAAGGAATGCACCGACAAGGGCAAGGCAGCGATCGCGAAATCGGTGTTCAATTCGTCGACCGACATCGTCCAGGCCGTGCTTTCCGACCGCATCGATGCGCGCATGGACGACGCCACGGCATCCAGCTATTTCGAAGTGACCAGCAAGGGCCAGCTCGTCGTCCTGCCGACGCTCTATGACGTCGCACCGCTCGGCATGGCGATCGCCAAGAACGACCCGGCCACCGCCGACATGATGGTCGCCGCTCTCGGCGAACTGTTCAAGAACGGCACCTACAAACAGATCCTCGACAAATACGGCATGGGCTCCTACGCGATCAAGGAACCCTATTTCGTCAACAGCATGCAGTCGCTGCGTGCCGATTGATGCAGTCGTTCGGCACATGCGTCCTATTCAGCGCGTCTTGAATGATACCGAGCGCCGTTGCATCCTCCGATGCAGCGGCGCTCGATGCTAAAATAGGCTCAGGCGTCGGTTTCGACGCTGCAGGGATTGAGACATGAGCATCGCAGATCCTCTCGGGGGCGGCGCCCACATGGCCGTCGCGGATCAGGTCTTGCGCCTGAAGGTCGTTCCCCGGCGACATTATGGCATCTGGGTCGGGACAGTGCTGGCGCTTGTCCTGGCCGGCCTGATCATCCGGGCATTCGCGGTCAATCCCGCCTTTGCCTGGGACACGGCCTTGCGCTACCTGCTCCATCCGCCGATCCTGCGCGGTCTTGAAACTACGCTTATACTGACCGTGCTGATCATGGCCGTCGCTATCGTCGTCGGCACGGTGATTGCCATCATGCGCGTGTCGCCGAGCCCTGTTCTCAGGGCCTTTGCCGGCCTCTATGTCTGGTTCTTCCGCGGCGTGCCGGCTTTGATCCAGCTGATCTTCTGGTTCAATCTGTCGCTGCTGGTGCGCGAGATTTCGCTGACGCTGCCGTTTTTCGGCACGATCTTCTCGGTGCGCACCAATGACCTGATGACACCCTTCCTCTCCGCCGTGGTGGCGCTGTCGCTGTGCGAGGCGGGCTATATGGCCGAGATCATCCGGGCCGGCATCAAGTCCGTGCCGAGCGGCCAGGCCGAGGCGGCGAGCGCGCTCGGCATGTCCTATCGCAAGATCCTCAGACGCATCATCTTGCCCCAGGCGATGCGCTTCGTCGTGCCGCCGACCGGCAATGATGCGATCAATGTGCTCAAGCTGACCTCGCTGG
>NZ_JBFUFK010000069.1:0-55318 GCF_056403475.1 Rhizobium sp. P2_G9
AAACCCGCCGAACCAGAATAAGCAAACCCAAGCGTCGGGCCGGGAGAACTATAAGCCTGACGACTTCAACCGCTCCAACCGCCCGGTGCGGACCCGCATGCCGGGTGGTGTGGGAGGGGCGGAGCTGATTGGCTCCCCCCTATCCCGATTATGGGCACCATCGAGCAGGGGCCCCATGAGCGAGCTTCACAGAATTATCGTCGATCCCGAGATATGCGGCGGCCGTCCGATTATTCGCGGCYTGCGCATTCGCGTGAAGGACGTTCTCGATCTCCCGGCAGGCGCCTCGCGGGCGGAGATTCTCGAAGACTACTCATTGCTGGAACCAGAGGACATCGCGGCGGTGCTGAAATATGCGGCCATATGAATGACCTCTCGTCCCATATATCGCGTGATACGGTTTCTCATTGATGCTGATCGTTCGACGCGCCTGCTTGGGCGTCAAGAGGCTCCGACGCGGCCAGTGTAATCCAGCAAGCAGCTGGACGCTTTGATGAGCATAGCGTTGCGTAGAGTTGATGGTGGATCCTTCGAGGCCCAATTCCGCTTCGCGTCATTGGGCACCTCAGGATGAGGGGAGATTGGGGCACCGCGATGCCAAAAGCGCCCCTGTGAGCGACAGAAGATTGGGGCACCAGCGCTGCCCCATACTCCTTCACCCTGAGGCACTTTTTCGGCGCAACCGGAAAAGCCTCGAAGGGGCCGTTCCAAGCACAAAACCAAGCCCAATGGCCATCAGAACGGTCTGACATCTCCGGGCTTGTCATCGCGGATGTGGTCATCCTCTTCCGGCCGCTCTTCCTCGAACTTTGGTTCCTGCCGCAATGCAGGCTTCGGTTCCGAGACGCCCCTATGATCCGGCTGCACCGGCTCCGAAACTGCGACCTCTTCCGAAGCCACAGTCTCCTCCGTCTTGGTCTGCTCAGCAGCTGTCGCGGTCTCCGGCTCCACACCTCTAACCGGCGCCACCACAGGTTCCGCCTTCGCCACGACCGGCTGCTCCTCCCGCATTGGCGTCCACTTCTCGAGCTGCCTTGCCCAGAATCCCTCCCAGGCCCGGCCAAGCCGCGTCTTGTGGTCCGGGAACGGCGCCAGCAGTGCAAACAACAGGCCCAGCACCGCCGGCGAAAAGTCGAGCGCCAGTTGTAGCGCAATATAGCCCATCAGGCTGCCGGCATAGGAGACCACGGCCCAGAACGGCCGGAGCGGCACGAAGACCGGCACGTCGTTGGCGGCCTGCGCCTGCTGCAGCGGCGTCGGCGGTGTTTCCTGCGTGCCATGGAACAGGCGATCGACGAAGGGAATGGTCTCGATGCGGTTTTCGACCGGAATACGGAATTCCGGGCTCGATTTGCGCACATCGATGTCCTTCTCGGCGCTGGTCGCGGCCTCCTCGACGGAATCGATCAGCGTGTTGATCTGGTTGAGAATGACGTCCTTCTTGGCGAGCGTGCAGGCCGACCAGCCGGAGAAGAAGGCGTCGGAATTCACTGTGGCGCGCGTCTCGCGCACGAAGGTCTTCACGCTCGGCAGCGCCGAGGAATTGTCCGTCTCGACGATCTTCTTGCGGATATTGTCGGCTTCGGCGGCGAGTTCCGGCTGGATATCCTCGATCTTGCCTTCGGGCTTGCGGATATGGGCGCGCAACTGCTCGATCTGCGCCTTGATATCCTGGTTGGCGTTCTTGCGGATATTGACGATGTTGAGGATTGTCGCGGTGCGCGCCGCCGAGTCCGTGTAGAACCGCCAGAGAGAGCCCCTGCCGGCGCCGCAGCCCTGGCCCGTGGTCTGCTCGCTGACCGCCGCGGCCTGCAGCTGGTTCGACATATATTGCAGCGCGCCCGACAGGCGGTTGGCCTCGACCGCGCGGATGCCGTCGACGCGCCGCTCATAAGCGTCGAGCACATCGGAATACCAGAGATTATGGGCGCGGATGCCTTCCGTGCCGCCGACGCCGATAATGCCGAACACGGTGTGAATGGCGAGCGTCATCGGCACCAGCACGATAAGGCCGACGACATAGCCGAAGATGCGCGAGATCATGAAGCGCGCCAGGCGGATGCGCAGGAAGACGAAATTCCAGCCAGCCCAGATGATCAGCGCCGCCAATGCCGAAAGGCCGATCGGAACACCATATTGGATGAGCGGCGGATCGAGCGGGTCGACGATTTCATGGTGGAAACCGATCGCCGTGGTGGCGAACGAGCCGACCATGGCCGCGCCGGTGACGAAGGATGCGATCTGGTACCAGCCCTGCGATGGCAGGCTGTTGAGCTCGGCCTTGCGGCGGGCATTGGCGGCGCGTAGGGCGAGATATTCGGCGCGTTCCTCGGGTGTCATGCCGTCCAGCCGGCGCGATGGTGCGAACCAGCTGACGAAGGCTTTGTAGAGCAGCAGGAATATGCCGGTGAAGATCAGCCAGATCTGCCATTCCGCGACAGCAGCACCCTGTCCTTTGATGGTATTGTAGATGGCAAGCGCCGCCGCGAAGCCGCCGGCATAGATGCCGAGTGTCGCCAGCGCATTGAGAAGGCGCATTTCACCCCAGCGCAGCCAGAGGCCGGCCGACAGGCCAGCCAGGCAGACGATCATCAGGATGATTTCGGGGCCTGACAACGGCGTCGCAAGGCTCAGCACATGCCAGGCGACGAAAATGCCGATGACGAATGCTGAAATCGCGTAGATGACGCCATGCCAGGCGGCCAGGAACCGTCTCGCCTGCTCGAAAAATGCCTTCATCGAAACCCCCCAGTTTCGCAATTCCTTGTTCGGCGGTGCAGTGCCGAATCTTTCGACTTTTCCGGCCTATTGCGCGAGAATGCAAGCAGATTTGCGGGTCCCTCTTCGTCCGTTCGTCAAATTTCAACGATGGCGAGAAATTTCGTCTGTGATGACAGAATAAGGCCCGATGGATTAACGTCGAAGCAGTACGTTCGTCTTTGCAACGCTCGTGGGACCGCGTTGGGGCATCGACCCGCAGGAGAGGGAAATGAGCTACACCGAAACTGAAACGACATCCTGGTTTTCGCGTATCAAGAATGCACTGATCGGCATCCCGATCGGCATCGTGCTGATTCTTGGCTGCATCTGGCTGCTGTTCTGGAACGAAGGCCGGGCGATCGAGACCTATCGCGCGCTGGTCGAAGGCGCCGGCCTTGTCGTTTCCATCGACAGCGCCAAGGTCGATGCGACTAACAACGGCAAGCTGGTGCATATTTCCGGCGCCGTGACGCCGAACGGCCAGGCCGCCGATCCCGATTTCGGCGTTACCGCCGACGGCGCCATCGCCGTCAGGCGTGACGTCCAGATGTATCAATGGATCCAGGAATCGCAGAGCCATACCGAGAAGAATCTCGGCGGCAGCGAAACGACCACGACGACCTATTCCTATAAGAAGGAATGGCGGTCGAGCCATGTCGACTCCTCCGACTTCAAGCAGGGCGGCCACGACAATCCCGATTTCGCCGTCAATGATGCGACGACGCCGGTCCAGAAGGCCACGGTCGGCGCCTTTTCCATGAATGGCGACACGGTCGCCGATCTTGGTGATGCGACGCAGATCAAGCTTGCCGCCACCGATGTCAGCCGTATCGCCGGCAATATCTCGACCGACCGGCCGGCCAAGCTCAACCAGGGCGAGGTCTATCTCGGCAATTCGGTGACCTCGCCGCAGATCGGCGACATGAAGATCCGCTTCGAGCGCATCGACCTCAAGCAGGCGAGCTTCGTCGGCAAGCAGATCGATGACACGCTCGGCCCCTATACCAGTTCGAATGGCCGCGACATCTTCCTCAGGGCTCCCGGCACCAAGGATGCAGCGGCGATGTTCAAGCAGGCGCAGGACGAGAACACGATGATCACCTGGCTGATCCGTGCCGGCGGCCTGATTGGCCTGTTCATCGGTTTCAAGCTCTGCATGGCGATCTTCAGTATCCTGGGCGACCTGATCCCGTTCATCGGTTCGCTAATCGGCGGCGGCACGAGCATTCTCGCGCTGATCTTCACCCTCGTGCTGGGACCGGTCGTCATCGCCATCGGCTGGTTCGCCTATCGGCCGCTGCTGTCGATCGCCATCATCGCCGTCGGCGTCGCACTCGCGGTCGGCTTTGCCTTCTTGCGGCGCAAGCCGGCGGCAAGCGCCTCGCCGCAGCTTGGCCGCGCCACCTGACATCAAGCCATAAGGCCGGCGCCAAGCCGGCCTTCTCTTTTGGGAGACAAAGATGTTCTTTCTCGGCAAGTCCGCCTGGATCGTGCTGCAGCCACTGTCGCTCGCCTTCTTTCTGGTGGCTTTCGCGCTGCTGCTCACACTCCTCGGCCGCAGGTTTTTCGCATTCCTGTTCACGCTTCTCGGTGCCGCGGTCCTGTTCGCTACCCTCTTCACCTCGACCGGCGCCTGGGCATTGCAGACACTGGAGGCGCGTTACCCGCGTCCCGACCTGCCGGCACAAGTCCCCTGTATGATCGTGCTCGGCGGCGCTTTTGATCTCGAAGTCACAGCGGGCCGGGGCGGCATGGAGTTTAACCAGTCCGCCGACCGCTTCATCGAGGCCGCAAGACTGGCGCGGCTGCATCCTGAGACAAAGATCCTTGTCTCCGGCGGCGACGGCTCCTTCTCCGGCGATTATAAGGGTGATGCCGAACTGGCCGGCGATTTCTTCTCCGCCATGGGCGTCGATCCGACAAGGCTGATCAAGGACACGGCCTCGCGCAACACCGAGGAGAATGTTTCCGAGACCAAGGCGCTTGCCGATCAGAATGGCCTCAAGAGCTGCCTGCTGATCACTTCCGCCTATCACATGCCGCGCGCCAAGGCGCTGTTCGACAAGGCCGGTCTCGAGGTCATCCCCTGGCCGTCGGACTACCGGTCGAGCGGCAAGGTTGAGCTGGGTCTGGATTTCACCCAGCCAACGCTCAACGGCCAGCTCGCATCGACCGCGGCCCGTGAATGGCTGGCGCTGGCTGTCGCGCATTGGACAGGTGAGACCGCGACTTATGTGCCGTAAGCTTCGAGATCGCCACGTGATTATTCCGGGACGACAGAGCGGAGAAGCATGCTGATAGGTCGTCGACGGTGTTTTGGTCGAGCCAAACGGTAACTGCGTCCTGCTCATCGGTCCAGCGCAAGAGCGGTTGCCGCCGATGACCCTTTGCGCTGAGATGGAGCTCACAACGATGTCGCATCAAAATCGTTGACAATCATCGGCGCCATCCTTCCCATATCGGCATGGGCAGGGGGCGGGCATGACGATTCTCGAATTTCTTGATTATGCCGCGATCGCACTTTTCGCCGGCACCGGCGCATTGTCTGCAAGCCGCAAGCAGCTGGATCTCATCGGCTTCGTCTTCCTCGCTGCCGTCACCGGCATCGGCGGCGGCACGCTGCGCGATGTCGTGCTCGGCGCGCTGCCGGTGTTCTGGGTAAAGAATCCGGATTATCTCCTCGTCTGCGCCGCCGCCGGCGTGCTCGTCTATTTTACCGCCCATTTCTTCGAATCGCGCTATCGCGTGCTGCTTTGGCTCGACGCCATCGGCATGGCGGCCTATGCGGCGCTCGGCGCGGGCAAGGGGCTGGCGATGACGGGGTCGCCCGTGGTGGCGATCGTCACCGGCATGCTGACGGCGACCTTCGGTGGAATTTTACGCGATATCGTCGCCGGCGAGCCCTCGGTACTGCTGCGGCCCGAAATCTATGTTTCTGCTGCCATGGCGGGCTCGGCCGTGTTCACGATCGCCCATGCACTCGGTTTCAGCCAGATCACCTGCTTTCTGCTCGCAAGCCTCACGGCTTTTCTCATTCGCGGCGGAGCGTTGCGCTATGGCTGGTGCTTTCCAGTCTACAAGGCACGACCTGGCCGGCACCCGGACGACGTCATGTAGCCGTCCTCGGCTGCTGGGGCCGGTATTGGAAAGAGAGGGCGATTGGAATTCGTGCGGGTCGAAGACCCTCAGCCCTTCTTCTCGCGCAGGCGGATGACCACGTCGACATGCGCAATTTCCATACCCTCCGGCGGTTCCGGCAGGTTGGCGATGGAAATATTGCTGAGCGGGATGTCGAGCACCTCGTTACGGCCCTCGACGAAGAAATGGTGATGGTCGGAAATATTGGTGTCGAAATAGGTCCGGCTGCCTTCGACGGCAAGCACGCGGATCATATGCGCTTCGGTGAATTGGTGCAGGGTGTTGTAGACCGTGGCGAGCGACACGTCGATACCGGCTTCCGCAGCTTCCTCGTGCAGTTCCTCGACGGTCAGGTGCCGGTCGCCCTTGGCGAATAGCAGCGACGCCAGGGCGACGCGCTGTCGTGTCGGGCGCAAACCTGCCTGCCGCAAACGCGCTTCAGTCGATGCCGAATGATGACCGGCCATAAATGCCAAGCTCCGATCCCGTGAAAAATAGGAGTATTTTTGTCAACGATATATAGACCTGGGGCTTGCCTTTCAACAGATTTTCATTGCAAGGCCTTTTCGACGCATTGGAAAACGGCGATTTAAGTTGGCTTTTTACCGGCGCATCCTATATTGCGGCTGCAAGTCCGCGCTCGGGCGTGCTGAGAGCGGCCCGAAGTGTCTGAGTTTAAAAAACAGGGGGAACGCCGTTTATGGCCGTGCAGAAGTCGAGTTATACCTATGAGGATCTCCTGACCTGTGCTCACGGCGAATTGTTCGGCCCGGGCAATGCACAACTGCCGCTTCCCCCTATGCTGATGGTCCACCGCATCAGCGACATTTCCGAAACCGGCGGCGCTTTCGACAAGGGCTATCTCCGCGCCGAATATGACGTTCGCCCCGACGACTGGTATTTCCCCTGCCATTTCGAAGGCAATCCGATCATGCCCGGTTGCCTGGGCCTTGACGGCATGTGGCAGTTGACGGGCTTCTTCCTCGGCTGGCTCGGCGAGGAAGGCCGTGGCATGGCGCTCTCCACCGGCGAGGTCAAGTTCAAGGGCATGGTCCGCCCGAACACCAAGCTGCTCGAATATGGCATCGACTTCAAGCGCGTCATGCGCGGCCGTCTGGTCCTGGGCATCGCTGACGGCTGGCTGAAGGCTGACGGGGAAACCATCTATCAGGCGACGGACCTCAAGGTCGGCCTCTCGAAGGAAAAGGCGGCTTGAGCGTTTCGCTTGGGCCAATCCGCCAACTTATTGAAGGTCTGAAATCATGAGACGTGTCGTTGTCACCGGCCTTGGGATCGTGTCGTCCATCGGCAACAATGCCGCCGAGGTGACGGAATCCCTGCGCAACGCGAAATCCGGCATTTCCTTCTCGCCCGATTTTGCCGAGCACGGCTTCAAGTGCCAGGTCTGGGGCGCCCCCAATCTTGACCTGACCGGCATGGTCGACCGGCGCGCCACGCGCTTCCTGTCGACCGCCGGCCAGTGGAACCACGTCTCCATGCTGCAGGCGATCGCCGATTCCGGCCTCGAGGAGAAGGATATCTCCAACGAGCGCACCGGCATCATCATGGGTTCCGGCGGCCCATCGACCCGCCAGATCGTCGAGGCTGCGGATATCACCCGCCAGAACACCTCGCCGAAGCGCATCGGTCCGTTCGCCGTGCCGAAGGCCATGTCCTCGACCGCATCGGCGACGCTCGCCACCTGGTTCAAGATTCACGGTGTCAACTATTCGATCTCGTCGGCCTGCTCGACCTCGGCGCATTGCATCGGCAATGCCGCGGAAATGATCCAATGGGGCAAGCAGGACGTGATGTTCGCCGGCGGCCATGAGGATCTGGACTGGACCATGTCCAACCTGTTCGACGCCATGGGCGCGATGTCGACCAAGTATAACGACACGCCGACGATCGCTTCGCGCGCCTATGATGCCAACCGTGACGGCTTCGTCATTGCCGGCGGTGCCGGCGTCGTCATCCTCGAAGAGCTGGAGCACGCCAAGGCGCGCGGCGCCAAGATCTATTGCGAACTCACCGGCTATGGCGCGACCTCTGATGGCTACGACATGGTGGCGCCGTCGGGCGAGGGCGCCAAGCGCTGCATGAAGATGGCGATTTCGACCATCAAGAACAAGGTCGACTACGTCAACACCCACGGCACCTCGACGCCGGTGGGCGACAGCAAGGAAATCGGCGCGATCCGCGAAGTGTTCGGCGCAGAGATGCCGAATATCCAGTCGACCAAGTCGCTGACCGGCCATTCGCTGGGCGCTGCCGGCGTGCAGGAAGCGATCTATTCGATCCTTTCGATGCAGAACCGCTTCATCGGCGAGAGCGCCCATATCGAAACGCTCGATCCGGAATTCGAGGGCGTGCCGATCGTCCGCAAGCGCATCGACGACGCAAAGATCGATGTCGCGCTGTCGAATTCCTTCGGCTTCGGCGGCACCAACGCCACGCTGGTCTTTGAACGTTTCAACGGGTGACGCTCTCGATGACGGGTATGATGCACGGAAAACGCGGCCTGATCATGGGCGTGGCCAACAACCATTCCATCGCCTGGGGCATTGCCAAGGCGCTCGCGGCTCAAGGCGCCGAACTCGCCTTCACTTATCAGGGCGAGGCGCTGGGCAAGCGCGTCAAGCCGCTCGCCCAGGAAGTCGGGTCGGATTTTCTGCTTGAATGTGATGTCGAGGACCTCGCATCGGTCGATGCGCTCTTCGCCCATATTGGCGAGCGCTGGGGCACGCTCGATTTCWTCGTCCATGCCATCGGCTTCTCCGACAAGAACGAGCTCAAGGGCCTCTACGCCGACACCACGCGCGACAATTTCGTCCGCACCATGGTGATCTCCTGCTTCTCGTTCACCGAGATCGCCAAGCGCGCCGCCGGCCTGATGAGCCATGGCGGGTCGATGCTGACGCTGACCTATGGCGGTTCGGTGCGGATCATGCCCAACTATAACGTCATGGGTGTCGCCAAGGCCGCGCTCGAAGCCTCGGTCCGCTATCTGGCGGGGGATTACGGCCCACGTGGAATCCGCGTCAACGCCATCTCTGCCGGTCCGATCCGCACACTTGCCGGCGCCGGCATTTCCGATGCGCGCGCCATGCTCAACTGGCAGCAGAAGAATTCGCCGATGCGACGCACGGTGACGATCGAGGATGTCGGCAACTCGGCCGTCTATCTGCTGTCGGACCTGTCGCGCGGTGTCACCGGCGAAATTCACTACGTCGATTCCGGCTACAACATCACCTCGATGCCGGCGCTCGAAACGCTGGGCCGCGCTGATCAGGAGTAAATAGAAATAACATAGCCCGGCCTGAACCCCGAGGCCGGGCTATGGAGCGGCTCTTTTAGAGAGTGGCGCTCGAATAAGAGCTGCAAGTGGTCCGCCCGCCTTCGATCCGACGGGAAGCGGCCTACCGGGAGGGGACAGGCAGCTTTCCGCCGGGGCACTTGCAGCGCTCGACCGGAAACGCGTTACTTACCGTCAATACCGATCAAGCCTTGGGAGACTGCGATGCCGATGGCATGCAGCCTGTTGCGCGCGCCGAGCTTGCGTTCGGCGCTGTTGAGAATGCTGTCGACTTCTGTTTCATCCGTCTTCAACTCGCCGCTGATTTCACCCAGCCGGAAGCCGTTGGCGACAAGCTTGAGGCAGGCGATCTCCTCATGCGTAAGGTCGAGCTTGGCTTGAGCCGCACCCAATCTCGTCTTTCTCTGGATCATCATCACGCCGTTCAAATTCAGGTTCATGCAGGGCTCCTGCGATTGCCGGTGTCCTTGGAGAGTTCACTTGAGGCTGTCGCGATGACGAAATCGGCCGTGCCCCCAATCATCGCTTGGGAGTGGCTCGCAAACACCTCATTCGGATGGCGCTGATGTAGTTTAAAACTTGGGCAATTGCATTGACAGCGCGCGCCAAGAATTCTGAATTGATGCTAAACTTAAAGCGATTGAAATCTGGAATAATCGACTTTTGCGCCGCGACATCGTTGTGAAACAATGAAATGCCTAGATCGCGGCCTTGCGATAGTCGCGGGGCGTCTTGCCGAACCATCTCATCGTCGAGCGGGTGAAGGCGCTTGCGGCGGAATAGCCGAGCCGCAAGGCGATCTCGGCGGCGCTGAGTTCGGTCTCGGTCAGCAGCTTTCCCGCCAGGCTGCGCCGGACGTCGTCGCGAAGATCATTGAGGCTTGTGCCGGTTTCGGCGAGCCGGCGCTGCAGGGTGCGTTCTGAGACACGGAAATAATCGGCGGCCTCCGAGAGGTTGATATCGTTCTCGGCAATGCGCGTCAGCAGGAATTCACGCAGGTCCTCGGCGAAGTCGTCGCCTTCGGAACGCTCCGGTCGCAGGCTGCGGCATTGCAGATCCATCAGCCGGAACAGCCTGTCGTCGCCGCGCGGATTGGTGACGAAATAGAGTTCGGGCGGCAGTCTCAGGCTGTTCATACGGCGCGAGAAATTGATTTTCTTGGAAATTTTCTCGCGGTAGACGGCAATATTCTTCGGCTTCAACCTTTCCAGGCCGACCTCGATACTGTCGATGTCTGGCCCCAATATGCCGCGGAGCCGCTGCATGATCAGCCCGATGACCATGTCGACATACTGGTCGCGCTTGACGAGCAGCGGTGAATAGGAGAACTGAAGTTCTGCCCCGTGGTTGTCGACCTTGAACCGCGCGAAACTCTTGTCGGAGACATATTGCTGGTGATCGCCGAGGAAGCGGAAGAAATCCAGCGCCGTCGGCGCGCTCATCAGGCCATAGCCATAGGGACCGCTTGCCCCCGGCTGGAAATGGTCGATGGTTTTCAGGCCAAAAGCCTCGTCGCCGGTGATCAGTGCGCAGGTCTCGAACAGGCGGCAAAGACGGTCGAGGCTGATTCGGCCGGTGAGATCTGAAAAGGTCGCTGGATCGAGCCCGAGCGCCTTGCAAATTGGTACAATGTCAATTCCGTAACGCGCTGCGGATTCACCGATCGCCGAAGCGAGCCCCGACGGCGTCAGATATTTGTCCACTTCGGTCTGACGCTGCTCGACCATTGGCGTCCAAAGTTAAATAAATGGCATGAAATGATAATCTATCGAAGGGTTTTGGCCTTGTCCATCACGAGCAGCCGGCAAGTCGCAAAAGTTACGGTTTTAACAAATGAGATGTTATAGCAATAACAGACGTTTACGCGTTTCACGCGTTCCAGGCTTTGATGTTACAATGCAATGAAAGCAACGGCACAAGCCGATCCGGATGGGCTCCGATCCGAAACAGAGACTGTGTCATGCCGGAGCCTCATGACAGGCTTGCGCTCAGAGCTTGCCGAAAAGAACCTTGTAACGGGCGTTGCGAGCCACTTCGTTGCTGGTCTTGAATAGCTCGCCGAGAACTGGCTCGTAGGGCAGGCCGCGGTTGGCGACCAGCAGCAGTTCTCCGCCCGGCCGGAGCGCGCTTGCCGCCGTCTTTATCATCGCCTGTCCGAGCTGCGGCTCCGCAGCATGGCCTTCGTGGAAGGGCGGGTTCATGATGATGAGGTCGTAACGATGCTTGACCGCCTCGCGTGCAAGATCATGCCAGAAATAGCGGGCGCTGAGCGCAGGCGCGCCTGCGTCGAGATTACGCCGGGCGGTCTGCAATGCCGCATGGTCGGCCTCGTAGAGATCGATGCCCTCGATACCGGGAGAGGCCTGATAAAGTGCATCGGCGAGAAATCCCCAGCCGGCGCCGAAATCCGCCGCGAGCTTGGTAAAACCCTTCGGCAGGTAACGGGCAAGGAAAACGGAACCGGGATCGGCTTCGCCGTGTGAAAACATGCCCGGCGCCGTGGCAAAGCGATCGAGGATTGTTGCCTCCGGCTGGGTGAAGGCGGCGATGACCGCATCGGCGTCGTTTGGCTGTGCAAACCAGAAAGCCTGCGCATGATATTTTGCCAGATGCTCGGTCTCTATGCCGAGGGCGGCAACGCGCTTGCGCAACGATTGTACACCGTCCTCCTTGGCGCCCGCAACGACGATCCGGCCGCCCGGCCGCGTCCTGCGCACGGCGTCGGCGAGATAGTTCTCGCTGGCGCCGCGATGGCGGCTCATGAGCACGAGTGTCATGTCATAGCCATCGCCTTCGGCAAATGGCTGTGCTTCCACGCCGCGCTTGACCAGAGCGTTGTAGAGCGGCTTGAAGCCTTGCACGGCGGTGATTGCGGCGTCGAAGCCTTCCGGCAGGTCGTAGCCTGTTTCCGCGCCGAGAAAGAGGACGCGTTCGTCCTTGGCCGGCGGCGTCAGCACGTCGGTGACGAAGGGGTGGAAAAGGGTTTTGACGGCGTCGCGGCTCATACGATCGGTTCTTTCGGCTTGACTATATAAAAAAGGCGCGGGCTACCCCGCGCCTCGATATCACGAAAAGCAAGCGCGCTTATTCAGCGGCGTCTTCGCTTTCCTTCTTCTGCACGATTTCCTTGCCGGTCGCCTGGTCGATAATCTTCATCGAGAGGCGCACCTTGCCGCGCTCGTCGAAGCCGAGCAGCTTGACCCAGACCTTCTGGCCTTCCTTGACGACATCGCCGGTCTTGGCGACGCGTTCGGACGCGAGTTGGGAGATGTGCACGAGGCCATCGCGCGGGCCGAAGAAGTTCACGAAGGCGCCGAAATCGGCGATCTTGACGACCGTGCCTTCATAGATCTGGCCGACTTCCGGCTCGGCGACGATCGAATGGATCCACTTGCGCGCCGCTTCGATCTCCTTGGCGGAGGAAGAGGCGATCTTGACGGTGCCGTCGTCTTCGATGTTGATCTTGGCGCCGGTCTTTTCGACGATCTCGCGGATCACCTTGCCGCCCGAACCGATGACTTCGCGGATCTTGTCGACCGGGATGTTCATCGTTTCGATGCGCGGGGCGAATTCGCCGAGCTGGCCGCGGCTCTCGGAGATCGCCTTGGCCATTTCGCCGAGGATGTGGATACGACCACCCTTGGCCTGCTTGAGCGCGATGCCCATGATCTCTTCGGTGATGCCCTCGATCTTGATGTCCATCTGCAGCGAGGTGACGCCCATCTCGGTGCCGGCCACCTTGAAGTCCATGTCGCCGAGATGGTCTTCATCGCCAAGAATGTCGGACAGAACGGCGAAACGATCGTCTTCCTTGATCAGGCCCATGGCGATGCCCGCCACCGGACGCGCCAGCGGCACGCCGGCATCCATCAGCGACAGCGAAGTGCCGCAGACGGTCGCCATCGAAGACGAGCCGTTGGATTCGGTGATTTCCGAGACGACGCGCAGCGTGTAGGGGAAGGATTCCGCGTTCGGCAGCATCGGATGGATGGCGCGCCAGGCAAGCTTGCCGTGGCCGATTTCGCGGCGGCCCGGCGAACCCATGCGGCCCGTTTCACCGACCGAGTAGGGCGGGAAATTATAGTGCAGCATGAAGGTTTCTTTGTACATGCCGGTCAGGCTGTCGACGAACTGCTCGTCTTCGCCGGTGCCGAGCGTGGCGACGACGATCGCCTGCGTCTCGCCGCGGGTGAACAGCGCCGAACCATGGGTGCGCGGCAGGATGCCGACTTCGGCGACGATCGGGCGAACGGTTTCGAGGTCGCGGCCGTCGATGCGGCTCTTGGTGTCGAGGATGTTCCAGCGGACGATCTTCGCCTGCAATTCCTTGAACACGGCGCCGATCACATCGGCCGGATATTTCGAATTGCCTTCGGCGTCGATGAAATGCGCCTTGACCTTGGCCTTGACGGCGTCGACGGCGGCGTAGCGGACGGCCTTTTCAGTGTTCTTGTAGGCGGCACGGAGCTCTTCTTCCGAGATCTTCAGCATTTCGGCTTCGAGTTCGGAATGGTCCGGCGCGGTAAAGTCGCGCGGCTCCTTGGCGGCTGCCTCGGCGAGCTGGATGATCGCGTCGATCACCGGCTGGAAACCACGATGGCCGAACATGACGGCGCCGAGCATGGTCTCTTCGTTGAGTTCCTTGGCTTCGGACTCGACCATCAGCACGGCTTCGGACGTGCCGGCGACGACGAGATCGAGCGAGGACTCGTCCATCTCGTCGAGATGCGGGTTGAGCACGTATTCGCCATTGATATAGCCGACGCGAGCGCCGCCGATCGGACCCATGAACGGCACGCCGGAAAGCGTCAGCGCCGCAGACGTGGCGACCATGGAGAGCACGTCCGGATCGTTTTCGAGGTCATGCTGCATGACGGTGACGACGACCTGGGTGTCGTTCTTGTAGCCGTCGGGGAAGAGCGGGCGGATCGGACGGTCGATCAGGCGGGAGACGAGCGTTTCCTTCTCGCTCGGGCGGCCTTCGCGCTTGAAATAGCCGCCGGGGATCTTGCCGGCGGCATAGGTCTTTTCCTGGTAGTTGACGGTCAGCGGGAAGAAATCCTGGCCGGGCTTCGGCTCCTTGGCGGAGACGACGGTGGCGAGGACCACGGTCTCGCCATAGGTGGCCAGAACGGCGCCGTCAGCCTGCCGGGCAATCTTGCCGGTTTCCAGGATGAGCGGGCGTCCGGCCCATTCGATTTCGATCTTGTGGGTTTGAAACATATAGTTTGTCCTTTGTGCGCGGAGCCGCGGCCAAGAAGCACGATCGTCCGCTTTATTGTGCACATCACGGGCAAGACAGCGGGATGTTTCGGTCATCAGCCGGCCGGCTGGCAAACATCCTGCAATCCTGCCCCATGATGGGCTGGATGACATATCCTGGAGCAACGGCCCTCCGGTCTCCAGGGTTCCGGATTGTTCCGGATGCGAAAACGGCCGGGAAGCAGGCTCCCCGGCCGGAGAATATTAGCGGCGAATGCCGAGAGCACCGATCAGCTTGGTGTAACGGGGCTCGTCCTTCTTCTTGAGATAGTCAAGAAGCGAACGGCGGCTCGACACCATCTTCAACAGGCCACGACGAGAATGGTTATCCTTCTTGTGGTCCTTGAAGTGGCCGGTCAGGTTGTTGATCCGCTCGGTGAGCAGCGCCACCTGGACTTCCGGCGAACCGGTGTCACCTTCGACGGTGGCATACAGCTTGATGAGTTCAGCCTTGCGCTCTGCAGTGATCGACATCGGACAAATCCTTTCGTTTTTATTGGATTTTGAGACGCCCAGGGCCGGGATGTCGTCCAGCGCTGGCCAGTGATAGCAACGACGGATCGTTAGCTGGCGCGGCCTATAAACGAATTTGATGGAAAAGGGAAGGGGGAGGGGTTCTGTGGCGGAAATCCCGGTTTTTCGGCTTTTCATCTGTTGTCGATGAGATCAACAATGCTGTCACGACGATATGAAAAGAGCCAAAGAAATGAGTGAGACCGAAGAGCTCAACGCCATGAATGAGAGACATGAAGAGCGCATGGCGGCAATTCGCCTCCGCCTACAGCAATCTCTCGATGATCCTCGGCCTAATCTGACCAGCACCGAGATGTGTAAACGGCTACAGGCGCTCTATGCCCGCTATCAACAGACCACTGCTGATAGGCGCTGATCAAACCACATTCAACGGCTCGGTCTCAAAACGCTGATCAAACCCGCCAATCAGCGGCATGGCCTTCTGGATGGTCGCCCTGACTTCCGGAATATTCAGCGACCCGGCATGTGACTCCTTGTTGTCCCACACTTCAGTAATCCAGATCGCGTCCGCATCCGTCGGGTCGCGGGCGATGACATAGCTGATGCAGCCGGGCATTTTCACAGCGCCCTCGGTCATGATGGCGATCAGGTCGTCGCGCTTGCCGGTCTGGGCTTTGAACCTGCTGATCAGTCCATACATCTTCACCTCCTCAGGCGGCCGCTGCGGGTCGATCGAAGTCGCATGTGCCGAGCGACTTTAGCCGCATGCGATGGCTGACATCAACGATTGCCGCGATCACCGGCATCAATTCGGCACCGAGTTCGGTCAGCTTATATTCCACCGTCGGCGGCGAAGTCGGCATGACCTCGCGGTGCACTATGCCACGCTGTTCGAGTTCCTTTAGCCGCGCGCTCAGTACCTTTGACGAAATATTCGGGATGTCGGCACGCAGTTCTGAAAACCGGCGCGGCCCCTGGCTCAAATACCAGATGATATGCGGCGTCCAGGCGCCTGATATCATCGACATGCATTCGCCGAGAGGGCAGGCGGGGCTCGGCGCGTGGTTCTTGCGGCGCTTCAAGGTCATCGGATTTCTCCCCGGAAATCAGGTTACCTGGCGGATATCAGGAAATGCCGGTTACCTCAAGATGCCTGGTTACAAAAGAGAACCAGATATCCTAGTTACACCGCATCGAACCAATCCTTCGAAAGGTAACTATCATGAAGCTCTTCTATTCGCCCGGCGCTTGCTCCATGGCTTCCCACGTCATCCTGCACGAGATCGGCAAACCCTTTGAGATCGAGAAGGTCGACGGCAAAGCCAAGACGACGGAAAAAGGCACTGATTTCTGGACCATCAACGCCAAGGGCGCCGTGCCGGCACTGCAACTCGCCGATGGCGAAGTGCTGACCGAAGGCGCCGCCATCCTGCAATATATTGCCGACAGCAATGGCGCCACCGAACTCGCCCCGCCTGTTGGCACGATGGCACGCGCCCGCGTCCAGGAAATGCTGAATTTCGTCGCTTCCGAACTGCACAAGGCTTTCAGCCCACTCTTCTATCCGGGCAAGACGGAAGAAGAAAAGGATGCCGCCAAGGCTGCGATCGGCAAGAGATTCGATTGGCTGGAATCGCGCCTTGCCGATGGCCGCGCCTACCTCACTGGAAGTGCGTTCACCGTCGCCGATGCCTATACCTTCGTCGTTACCAATTGGTCGAAAGGCATGAATATCCCGCTGGACAAGTGGCCGAAGCTCAAGGCTTTCGTCGAGCGCGTTTCCGCGCGCCCGTCGGTGCAGGCGGCAATGCAGGCCGAAGGCTTGATTTAATCCAGCACAAGGCGCGGCTCGTAGCCGCGCCTTGACAGCCTCAGGCGAAGACCCGCTTGGGGCGGAATTCACCGGCCTCGATGGCGCCGATGGCGATCAGCTCGCCATGCGCCGTCGCATAGGCTTCGGGGCAGGGCAGCGGCGCATCGCGGCCGCGCAGGATGATGGGATTGCCGGCCCGCAGACGCCGCGCCTGATCGTCATTCACAGGCAGATGCGGCAGTGACGACAGCGCTTCGCCTGTATCGATCAGGAACGCATCAAGCGCCGCGAGCCGCTCATCCGCGTCCTCGATCGATTCGAGCTCGACCAGCTTGGCAAGCGGCACCATGGTTTCCTCGCCGAACGGCGCCACATAGCTGCGGCGCAGCGTGGCGATATGGCCATAGCAGCCGAGATCGCGACCGAGATCGCGCGCCAGCGAGCGCACATAGGTGCCCTTGCCGCATTCGACTTCAAAATGGGCGCGGTCTGTCTCGGCCTTGATCAGCGTCAGCCGGTGCACTTCGACTTCGCGGGCTGGAATTTCCACAACCTCGCCTTCACGCGCGAGATCATAGGCGCGCTCGCCGGCGATCTTGATCGCCGAGAATTGCGGCGGCACCTGTTCGATCACGCCGGTATATTTCGGCAGCAGCGCGCGGATCGCTTCCTCGGCCGGGCGGCTGTCCGACATGTGCACGGCTTCGCCTTCGAGGTCGTCGGTCGAGCGTTCCTCGCCCCAGGCGATGGTGAATTCATAGATCTTGCGGCCGTCCATGACATAAGGCACGGTCTTGGTGGCGTCGCCCAGCGCGATCGGCAGCATGCCGGAGGCGAGCGGATCGAGCGTGCCGGCATGGCCCGCCTTCTGCGCCTTGTAGAGCCACTTGATCTTGGAAACGGCTTCGGTCGAGCCGAAATCCACCGGCTTGTCGAGGATCAGCCAGCCGGAGATCGGCCGGCCCTTGGGTTTTCTCGGTTTGGACATTTATTCCTTGTCTTCTTCTTCCTGGTCCAGGTCTCGCTGTACCTGCGGCGACTTCAGCAATTCGTCGATCTTGCGATAATTCTCGAAACTCGTGTCGTCGCGGAAGCGAATGTCCGGCATGTATTTCATCTGCCTGAGCGCCGGCGACAGCTTGCCGCGGATGAAGCGGGCATTGCGGTTGAGCGCCTCCACCACGGTCTCATGGTCTACAGCGCCGAGCGGTGTCACATAGGCGGTGGCGATCTTGAGGTCCGGCGACATCCGCACTTCCGAAATCGAAACGACCGTGGTCTCGATCACCGGATCGACGATTTCGCCGCGCTGCAGGATCTGCGTCAGCGCGGAACGGACTTGTTCGCCCACCCGCAGCATACGCTGCGAGGGCGCGGAAGATGTGGCTTTCGACATGATATTTCCAATATGGCCATTGGCCCAACAATCAAGCGCGGTGAAATGACCTAGTTGCGGCCAAACGTCAAGGGCCAACCGCGTCTGCGACGGCAGCCCTGGCTTCGACGGCGCCCTTCCAGAGGGCGACAATTTCCCGAGCGCGCTTTGTATAGTCTTCATGTCCCTCGAAGGCGCGGGAGGGAAGATAGAACACCCATGTGCCATAATCGAAATAGATGCATCGCTTCGAGATGACGATATCGCGAATCGTCGTCCAACAGCTCTGGAACATCATCTCGCCGATGGTCGAGCGAATACCTTCGGGATAGATCTCAAAGGAAACAAGCCGTTTCCCGGCCATCCCTGCCTCAAGCGCCTCCTCCCGTCGCTTGGCGGCCAGCCGCTTCTGTATCACGATCAGCAGCCAGATGAGGGCGAACACTGGAAGAGCCTGAAGCATGGCGATGCTGAATGGCGGGATGCTGGAAAGGTCAGCGATATAGGTCAGCACATATCGCCGATAGAGTTCCATCAGCAGTCCAAAGAGGACGATATAGGCGATATACCAGAGCAAGGCATATTTACCAGGCGATCCGTTGCGGGATGTCAGCCATCGCGCCGTCGCCGTCCGTCCGATTTCGATCTGTTCCTTCGCATCTCGTTCGTAGGACAAAGACATAATGCAGTGTTGTCTATCGAAATCCATGCGGTTTTTCCCGATGTCGCGGCCCTCGTGGAGGAATACGGCTGGGAACCAGATTTCCGATGACCTTGTCCTATTTTTCCGACGTTCGGTCGTGTGCCGTTCGGACCTCTTCCGTCGACGAGCGGTTTTTTGCCTCGGCCCAAAGCCGGCGGGTTTGCTGTGCGGCTGCTTCGAATTCGGCGCGGCTCTTGAAGGCACGTGCCGGAATGTAGCTGATTGATGTATCAAAATCGAATTCGATACGATCCTGCCTGACGACGATGTCGTTGACTGCCCTCCAGTCGAATATGGTTGTGATCAGGCCATAGGATGTTCGGAGGCCCTCCTTAAAGATGTCAACATCGACAAACTTGCCAGGCTCCATCCTATCGATTAGCGCCTGCCGCCGCCGCTTCACTGCTCGGATACAGAAGATGTAGTAGAGGACAGCAAGCATGATGATGATCGGCAAGATTTGGAGCAGGACAATGCCGAGCGGTGCGACCGCATCCACGCCAAACACCGGCTCTAGCACCAGCTTTCGATAAAAATCCATCGACATGCCGATTGCGATACCGATGATTATCGAACCAACGAAGGTGACGCTGCGGGGAAGCTTGCGGCGCGGGCGCACGAGCCGGCGACCTGCGGCTATCATGGCATCGACATGCTCCTTCGGGTTACGTTCGAAAGAAAGCGACAGGACGCGATCTTGCGCATCGAGATGCATGCGGTTCTTCCCAATATTGCGGCCTTCATGCGGAAAACGGCGTGAAATCCGATTTCCGCTCACGCCATGCCCGATTTTCTGGAAGTTTAGACTGCGGTCCTTGTAGCAGACTTGCGGCTGATCAATTGCCGTCGACGGTGATCGGCAGCTGGTTTTCCTTGCCGACCGACAGCGCCCGGCTGCCGATCAGGTCGACGGCCGCACCGTCCTTGGTAGCCGTGGCCTTGACGACGCTGAAGCCGGTAACATTGCAGTCGGTGTCGGTGGTGATCTTCACCCGCTTCCTGCCGACGCTGTTGGCGCCCAGCGTGATGTCGTCCAGTGTCGCGTTGCCGGTGGCGGTGTCGTTGGGGTCGAATTGCGGGCGCAGCACGATCTCGACGTTCGAATAGGTGACCGTCTTGTCACGCAGGGTGAAATCGAAGGCACAATAGCCCTGGCCGCCCGTCAGCATGTTCGTGTTGGTGAGCACGAGTGCGAGAAAATGGGCGGTAAACATTCAAGAAAGCTCCATTCAACATGAAAATGGCGGCCGAAGCCGCCATGATCCTAGTCAGGATTGTGTCCACATCACAGCGTGCGCGTGACGTGTTCGACACGGAAGCATTCGATGACATCGCCCTGGCGGATGTCTTCGTAATTCTCGAAGGCCATGCCGCATTCCTGGCCGACCTGCACGTCCGAGACTTCGTCCTTAAAGCGCTTGAGCGTCTTGAGCTTGCCTTCGTGGATGACGACGTTGTCGCGCAGCAGGCGCACGCCGACGCCACGCTCGACCTTGCCTTCGGTGACGCGGCAGCCCGCGACCTTGCCGACCTTGGTAATGTTGAACACTTCCAGGATCTCTGCGTAGCCGAGGAAAGTCTCGCGCCGCTCCGGCGACAAGAGGCCGGACATGGCCGCCTTCACATCGTCCGTCAGGTCGTAGATGATGTTGTAGTAGCGGATTTCGATGCCCGCGCGTTCGGCCGCATCGCGCGCCTGGGGATTGGCGCGGACGTTGAAGCCGATGATCGCGGCGTTCGAGGCTTCCGCCAGCGCCACGTCCGATTCGGTGATCGCACCGGCGCCGGAATGAACGATCCGGGCACGGACTTCCTCGGTGGAAATTTTGTCCAGAGCGCCGGCAATGGCTTCGATCGAGCCCTGCACGTCGCCCTTGATCACCAGCGGGAATTCCTTGACGCCGGCAGCAGTCAGCTGCGTCATCATCTGTTCCAGCGAACCGCGCTGGCCAGCATGGCGGGCCACGGCCTTTTCGCGCGTCAAGCGCTGGCGATATTCGGCGATTTCGCGAGCACGGCTTTCGTTCTCGACGACGGCGAACTTATCACCCGCCTGCGGCGTACCCTGAAGACCGAGGATTTCGACCGGGATCGCCGGGCCGGCATCCTTGAGATGCTCACCGCGGTCATTGACCAATGCGCGCACACGGCCCCACTGGTCGCCGGCGACGATGATCTGGCCGGGCTTCAGCGTGCCCTTTTGCACCAGAACGGTAGCAACGGAGCCGCGGCCGCGATCGAGCTTGGCTTCGATGACGGAGCCTTCCGCCGTACGGTTCGGGTTGGCGCGCAGGTCGAGGATTTCCGACTGCAGCAGGATGGCTTCGAGCAGTTTGTCGAGGCCGGTGCCGGTCTTGGCCGACACTTCGACATCGAGCACTTCACCGCCCATGGTTTCGACGAACACTTCATGCTGCAGCAGTTCGGTCCGGACCTTCTGCGGATTGGCAGACGGCTTGTCGACCTTGTTGATCGCCACGATGATCGGCACGCCGGCCGCCTTGGCGTGGTTGATCGATTCGATCGTCTGCGGCATGACGCTGTCGTCGGCCGCAACCACCAGGATGGCAATATCGGTCACCTGGGCACCGCGGGCACGCATCGCGGTGAACGCAGCGTGGCCGGGCGTGTCGATGAAGGTGATCTTCGAACCGTTCTTCTCGACCTGATAGGCGCCGATATGCTGCGTGATGCCGCCGGCTTCACCGGCAACCACGTTGGCATTGCGGATAGCGTCGAGCAGCGAGGTCTTGCCGTGGTCGACGTGACCCATGATGGTCACGACCGGCGGACGCGGCAGCGTTTCCTCGGCTTCGTCGGCGCGGTTGAAGATGCCTTCTTCGATGTCTGACTCCGATACGCGCTTGACGGTGTGGCCGAATTCGACGGCGATGAGTTCGGCGAGGTCGGCATCGATGATGTCGCCCGGCTTCAGCATCTGGCCTTCCTTCATCAGGAACTTGATGACGTCGACCGAACGTTCGGACATACGTTGTGACAATTCCTGGATGGAAATGGTTTCCGGCAGGATGACTTCGCGGAGAACCTTTTCGCGTGTCTCCTGCATCTGCGCACGGCGGAACTTCTCCTGCCGGCGCCGCATCGAGGCCAATGAGCGGCCGCGTGACGGCGAGCCGTCATCATCTTCGCCGGTGACCACGACCTTTGCGGGCGCGCGACGGTTGTCTTCGACCTTGCGTGCAGGCTTGGGGGCCTCGACGCGAACGCCGGGCTTGCTGCTGCGCGGAGGACCGCCACGACCACCGCGATCGTCCTCTTCCTCACCGCGGCCACGGCCACGGCCGGGCTGGGCAAGGCCGGGTCTACCGGGTCCGGCGGGCTCCGGCTGTGCGGCAGGTGCAGGTCGGCCATCGGGACGACGCGCCTGCGGTCCGCCAGCACCATCAGGCCTGCGAGCCTGCGGTCCACCGGCACCATCTGTCCTGCGGGCTTGCGGCGCCGTGGCGTCGGCGCGTCGAATAATTTCGGCGACCGGTGCCGTGCGAGCGACTTCAACGGCGGGTTCCGGAACCCGCGCTTCGGCGACGGTTTCGACCTCGACAACCGGAGTGGCTTCGACAGGGCGCGTGGCTTCTTCCGCCTTGCGGGCAGCGTCTTCGGCGGCGCGGCGGGCAGCTTCCTCGGCCATGGCGCGTTCGCGGCGTACCGCTTCTTCGGCGCGCTGCTGCGCTTCTTCGGCGTCGCGGATCGCGGCCTGGGCAAGCGCGCGGCGGCGGGCCTCGATCTCGCCTGCGGAAAGATCGTTGAGCACATTGCCTGAACGGCCGCCATCGGGCCGCCGTGGCTGGCTCGACTGGTCGGGCCGGCGCTGCTGCTGGCCCTGCTGATCGGGGCGGCGCTGCTGATTGTTCTGCTGGTCGGGCCGACGCTGCTGGTTATTATTCTGCTGGTCAGGGCGGCGCTGCTGCTGGAGCGGCTGGCCCTGCTGGTCCGGACGCCGCTGCTCCGTCGGCTGGATGCGCGGCTGTGGTTGCGCCGGCTGCTGCACCGGCTGCGGACGCGCCTGGACTATCGGCGTCACGACAGCCGGCTTCTCATCCTGCGGACCGGTCGGCCGGCGCTTGCGGGTTTCCACGACGACAGCCTTCGTGCGGCCGCGCCCCATATCCTGGCGCACCGTGCCCTGTGCAAGGCCCGACGGTTTCAGCGTCAGCGTCTTCTTGCCTGATACATGCAAAGTCTTGTCGTCGTTATTATCGTTCATTCCGGTCCCGTTTTTTCCGAGGGCTCCCGCCGGCGGGCGAGCGTCCTTCGTCTAACAATCATCGCGGCAGTCATCTGTCGGAAGCTTTGCCTGAACTGCCGCCACGATAGGTCTCGAGCAGTTTCGCGCGCTTCACTACACCCTCACCGGCCTGCCCTGCAAGCGCTACGGCGTGGATAAATGCATTATCGCCCATCAGTTTTGCCATTTCCTCATAGCTGAGAAGCTGGAAAGCCGGCGGTTCTTCCTCTTCCATCGTCAGAGCCCAGGCCTTGCGCGCCTGGGCGATCTTGCGCACTCCGTCGTCGGCGGCATCGGTGGCGTGAAACACCGCGAGCGCCTCGCCGGCGCGCACTGCATTGTCCACCTTCATCGTGCCGGAGAGGAACTGGCCGGCCTTGCGGGCCATGTTCATCATCCCGGTCATGTTCGTGACCAGGAGATGGTCCACCTGATCGGCGAGATCGGCCGCAGGCCTCACATCTTTCTTGAATGCTCTTGCAAATATGTTCTTTTGAACAGCTTTTTCAAGTGTCCGCCGCTCGGCTTTCACCGAACAGCCGCGTCCCGGCAGCACCCGCTTCAGGTCCGGCACCACCGAACCATCAGGGCCGGCGACGAAGCGGATCATCTCGTCGGCCGGCAGAGCCTCGCGGGTTACGATGCACATGCGTTCGCCCATGAATTCGTCCTGATCCGTTTCGTTTTCGGACTTCATGAGCGACCGCCGATCTGCCCGAGACTAGTCTCAGGCTTCCTCTTCGATTTCGTCGGACTGGTCGGCGCTGGCCGCGGCAAGCGCCTCGGCTTCCTTGGCGAGGTCCTCCTCGGTAATCCAGCCCGCAGTCAGGCGGGCCTGTACGATCATGTGCTCGGCATCGGCACGCGACACATCGAGCTTCYGAAACAGGCCTTCGAAACGCTTGGTTTCGCCGTTCTTCTTCTCGACCCAGCCGACCAGGTCGTCGGCAGCGCAGCCGGCGAAATCCTCGATCGTCTTGATGCCGTCTTCGCCGAGCGCCACCAGCATGCGGGCGGTCATGCCCTCGATCTGGTAGAGTTCGTCCTCGACGCCCAGTTCCTTGCGCTTCTCGTCCATCTCCGATTCGAGGCGGTCGAGATATTCGCGGGCGCGGGCCTGGATTTCGGCCGCGGTCTCCTCGTCGAAGCCGTCGATCGAGGAGATTTCGCTGGGATCGACGAAAGCGAGTTCCTCGACCTGGGCAAAGCCTTCTGAGGCAAGCACCTGGCCGACCATCTCGTCGACGTCGAGCGCTTCCATGAACAGCTGGGTACGTTCGTTGAATTCTTTCTGGCGGCGGCCCGATTCTTCCTGCTCGGTCAGGATGTCGATATCCCAGCCGGTCAGCTGCGACGCGAGGCGGACATTCTGGCCGCGGCGGCCGATGGCCAGCGACAGCTGCTCGTCCGGCACCACGACTTCGATGCGCTCGGCATCTTCATCCAGAACGACCTTGGCGACTTCGGCCGGCTGCAGCGCATTGACGATGAAGGTCGCCGGGTCCTGCGACCAGGGAATGATGTCGATTTTCTCGCCCTGCAATTCGCCGACGACGGCCTGGACGCGGGAGCCGCGCATACCGACGCAGGCGCCGACCGGATCGATCGACGAATCGTTGGAGATGACGGCGATCTTGGCACGCGAACCGGGATCGCGGGCGACCGAGCGGATCTCGATGATGCCGTCGTAGATTTCAGGCACTTCCATGGTGAACAGCTTGACCATGAACTGCGGATGAGTGCGCGACAGGAAGATCTGCGGACCGCGCTGCTCGCGGCGTACGTCGTAGACATAGGCGCGGACACGGTCGCCGGGGCGCAGCGCCTCGCGCGGGATCATCTCGTCGCGGCGGATAATGCCTTCGCCACGGCCGAGATCGACGATGACATTGCCATATTCGACACGCTTGACCGTGCCGTTGATGATCTCGGAGATTCGGTCCTTGTATTCGTCGAACTGGCGGTCGCGCTCGGCCTCACGCACTTTCTGCACGATCACCTGCTTGGCCGACTGGGCGGCGATACGGCCGAAATCCATCGGCGGCAGCGGGTCGGCGATGAAGTCGCCGATCTGGGCGTCCGGATTGCGGTCGCGGGCCAGAAGTAGCGGAATTTCCCTGGAATAATCCTCGGCCTGTTCGACGACTTCCAGCAGGCGCTGCAACTTCATCTCGCCGGTCTTCGGGTTGATGTCCGCCTTGATGTTGGATTCGGTGCCGTAGCGAGAGCGAGCCGCCTTCTGGATCGCATCGGCCATCGCGGCGAGCACGATCTCGCGGTCGATGGATTTTTCGCGGGCAACCGCGTCGGCGATCTGGAGGAGCTCCAGCCTGTTAGCACTCACTACCATCGTCTTTAGTCTCCGTTATGGATGGTCGTTTCCGAGGATGCGCCTTTGGGCGATCAGTCCTCGTCGTCCTCTTCGATGTCATTCTGGTTTGCGGCGGCACGCGCGGCCTTGTCGGCTTTCAGCGCGTCGCGGATCAAGTCATCGGTCAGGATCAGTTTCGCCTCGGCCAGCGCCGAAAAAGGAATGGTGATCTCGCCTGCTTCGTCCCTGCTCGTCTGCTCCCGGTCGAGGACGAAACCGTCGTCCGTGACGCTCACGATCTTGCCGCGGAACCGCTTGCGGCCCTCGACCATGACCGAAGTCTCGCACTTGATCAGGTGGCCGGCCCACTTGCGAAAATCGCCCTTGCGGACCATCGGCCGATCGATCCCCGGTGAGGACATTTCGAGATTATACGCCTTGTCGATCGGGTCTTCCACATCGAGCACCGGCGAAATCGCCATGGACAGCGCTTCGCAATCGTTGACAGTCATCGTGCCATCGGGCTTTTCGGCCATGATCTGCAGCGTCGTGCCATTCTGGCTCGTGAGCTTCACTCGCACGAGCTGATAGCCCATGTCGACGATAACCGGCTCGATGATGGCCGCGACGCGCGCGTCGATGCCGGTTTCGGTGATCAGTCTCGGTTCGATAACCGTTTCGTTCATCGTTCTCTTTTCGTCCGGCAGGCCGGAGCTAACAAAAAAGAGCGGGTCCTCGCGGCCCCACTCTTCATCAACAGATCAAGAATTTGAGGCTCGTATAACCCCATCAGGGACCGATTGCAAGGCAAAACCCGTTTTCCACTTTCGCAGTGCAAAACCGATCAAGCGACAACCCAACCTGTCAAGTTTCCAGAGGATGCGAAGTGCGACATAGGCCGCCCATAACAGCCACAGGCCGGCACTGATCAGCCACGACATCACGTGGAACAGAAATTCGCCGAAGCGGAAGGTCAGCCGCGCCCCGCGCTTGAGGAGGAGCGCACCGCGGAATTTATTGCCCAGCCGGTCCGACATGCGTTCGAGCTGCCGCACATCGCCGGTCGTTTCGGCTGATTCGAGCACTTGCAGCGTGCCTCGATAGCCCTGCTTGGCGAAGACGCCCTCGAGCGCCGAGCCGGTCTGGCCGAGCTCCTGTACCACGCGCGGCTTGATCAGCCGCTTGGCCTCGTCGGCGGCGGCGGTGATATTCCAGTCACCGAGATTGCGGCCGATATCGCGCAGCACCCGGCTATCGACGGCATCCGCGGTCAGCCGGATCAATTGCTTTTCCAGCGCTTTCGACAATCGGCCCATCCGCTTCGCTGCCTTGAGCGCCGAGACACCGACTTTGCCGGCTGCGGACGTGCCACCGCTGAAAGTCAGCGCCGCCGTCATAACGATGCCGGTCGCCGCGAGCGCGACGGTGAGATTATCCTGATTGGGATAGGCCCAGGCCTGCTGCGCGAGATCTCGGACATCGCCGACGACAGTCAGGTCCGAAGCCACCGCACCGGCGAAGGCGGTCGGGCTATCGGCCTGCCCGGTCACGACGCCATCCAACAGCTGACCGGCGGAGCGCGTCAGGCTGAATTCCTCGGCATCGCCGATCTGCTGCAGCAAGGGGCCGCTGATCTCGATTCCCCGGCTTGCAGCGAGGTCGGCCAGGCTGCGAGCCAGTTCCGCATCGTCCTTGGCAAGCGCCGCGGCGATTTCTTTTTCGTAGTCTGCCTTGCCGAGACCGGAGAGGCGATAGAGCAGCATCTGCACGGGGTCGTCGCGGAAACCGAAAATCCGCACGGCCTCGAGGGCGCGCGGCAAAACCTCATAGCCCGACAGCACCAGCGATGCCGCCAGGCCGATGCGCATCAACAATCCAAGCATGAAAATCCGGCCGGGGCGCTCGGCGCCAAGGCGCCTTTCCTGCCCATTGGCCGACAAATGCGGGTTTTTCAAGACTGGCAGGTGTCTTATCTGCACCCGCAACCTTCAAGGGGAGGGGCGAAGCTTGGGGATATCGGTCGAGCGGTAATCAGAGCCTCTATAGAAATATTCACCCATATGGTTGACTAATGGCCTGAGATATAATATTCAACCATTAGGGTGAATAAATGGAAGACGAAGCCTTGTCACGCATCCTCAAAGCCGTCGGCGATACGACGCGACGGCAGATTCTCACACTCCTCGTGCAGGAGGGGCCGCTGAGAGTGACGGGTCTTGCCTCCCATTTTGACATGTCGCTGAACTCCGTTTCCAAGCACATCAAGGTCTTGGAGGAGGCGGGACTGGTCACTCGCCGGACCATGGGTCGGGAACATTTCATCGCCGCCGAGCTCGCACCGCTCAGGCATACGGAGAAATGGTTCGGGCAATTGAAGTCGGTCTGGGAACTGCGCCTTGCCGCGCTCGATCAACTGCTGACGCTAGAGGATAACGACCATGAGTGACGCTGCCACGATGAATGAACTGGAACTGACCATCAACCGCCGCTTCGCCGCCTCGCGCGAGCGCGTCTTCAACGCCTGGCTCCAGCCCAGGACGCTCGCCAAGTTCATGAAGCCCACCGATCTCGAACATCTCGATGCGGTGGTGGAGAACGACCCGGTGAAGGGCGGCCGCTTCTCGATCCTGATGAAGATGGAGGAGAAGGATATCCCGCATGAAGGGACCTATCTCGAAATCGACCCCCATTCGCGCCTGCAATTCACCTGGGAATCGGCCAATTCGCTCGACGACAGCGTCGTCACCATCGACCTCGTGGAAGTCGACGGCAACACCACCGATCTCACGCTGCATCAGGTGAAGTTCAAGAGCGAGAGCCTGCGCGACGGCCACATCATGGGCTGGACACGCATGCTCGACGTGCTGACCCGCGTGCTGGACTGACAGGACCAGAACGGGGGGGGGCCGCCAGCCCATGCTTTTCCTGCCAGCGGCCGATCGAGCGGCGGGTCTTGAAGCCCGGCAGGCCGTCGACCTTGCCGACATCACTGCCCGTCTTGGCGAGTTTCTTCTGCATAGACAGCACGTCAGAGCGCAGCATGGACCCGATATCGCCCCATGGCGCCTTGAAGGCGCCGGAGCCATAGGTGATGCGATCGGACAGATTTGCGATGAACAGCCCGTAGAGATCGGAATTGTTATATTCCTTGATCACGTAAAAATTCGGACTGACGATAAAGACCGGTCCATGCGTGCCGGCCGGCACCAACATCATGCTGTCGGCCTTCATCTCGTCCGATGCGAAAGCCTTGCCGGAGATGCGTTCAATACCGAGTCCGGCCCAATATTTCAGCGGCTTGGCGACATCAGGCCCTTCCAGGGAGCAGGAGACTTTGCTTGGAATGGTCACTTCATAGCCCCAGCCCCGGCCACGCTGCCAGCCCTTGGCGACGAGATAGTTGGCGATCGAGCCGAGCGCATCCGGCACCGAATTCCAGATATCCTTCTTGCCATCGCCATCCATGTCGACGGCATATTTGAGATAGCTCGACGGCATGAATTGCGGTTGGCCCATCGCACCCGCCCAGGAGCCCTTCATCATCTTCGGATCAATGCCGGCCTGCACCATGGCCAGCGCCGCCAGCAGCTCCGTCTTGAACAGATCTCTGCGGTCGTCGCTCATAAAAGCCTTGGTGGCGAGCACGTCCATTTCCGAACTGGCAATCTTTGCCTGCCCATAGCCGGTTTCGCGGCCCCAGATGGCGAGCACGATCTCGCCCGGCACGCCGAAACGCTTTTCGATGCTTTTCAGCAGCTTCGCATGCTGGCCGGCATAGGCACGGCCATCGGCCGTCAACTTGGCGAGCCGCTTCTCGCTGAAATAAGGCCCCGGCGAGGAAAATTCCGCCTGGCTCTGCTTCTTCTCTTTCTTCGGCTTTTCGCCCGGCGGCGTCAGGTCCGGCAGGCTCCAGTTGATGGCAACGCCGTCAAAGGCACGATCGAAGGCCTTGCGGGAAATGCCCTCGGCTTTCGCTGCCGGCCAGATGTCGCTTTCGATCCAGGCGTGGAATTGTTTTTCGACTGCGGCCTTAGAGGTGGCGTGGGCGGGGAGGGGGAGTGTGGAGAAGACGATCATCAAGAGTGCGGCGACTGCGTTCCGGATACCCCCCTCTGCCCTGCCGGGCATCTCCCCCTCAAGGGGGGAGATCGACTCGCGGCGGCCGCCTGCCTTGATCTCGACGCCTGAATTGACGCGAGGAGCGTGCCCCCATCCAATCTCCCCCCTTGAGGGGGAGATGTCCGGCAGGACAGAGGGGGGTGCCGGCACCCGCGACGCACCAAGGAAAATCGACAGAAACGTCCGCACGTCAGTTCTCCTCGCCTGCCATCAAATCGCCGTCCGCGACCTCAACGCCGCCGTCAAAGTCCCGTCGTCGAGATAATCCAGTTCCCCACCCACCGGCACGCCGTGGGCGAGCCGCGTGATCTTGATGTCGAGCCCGGCCAACTGGCTGGTAATGTAATGCGCCGTCGTCTGCCCCTCGACGGTGGCGTTGACGGCGATGATGATCTCCTTGACGCTGCCGCCCATCACCCGCTCGATCAGCCCGCGAATGTTGAGGTCATCCGGCCCGACGCCGTCGAGCGGCGACAGCGTGCCGCCCAGCACATGATAGGCGGCATTCATCGCGCTCGCCCGCTCCAGCGCCCAGAGATCGGAAACATCCTCCACCACAATGATGACGGAATGATCGCGTCGTTCATCGGTGCAGACGGTGCAGGGATCGATCGTATCGACATTGCCGCAAACCGAGCAGATCCGTACTTTCTGATGTGCTTCGCTCATGGCATTCGCCAGCGGCCCCAGAAGCTGGTCCTTCTTCTTGACCAGATGCAGTGCCGCCCGCCGCGCCGAACGCGGCCCCAGCCCCGGCACCTTGGCCAGCAACTGGATAAGCTTTTCAATTTCGGGGCCGGTGACTCGTTTTGCCATGAGGCGCTTCTAGCGTAGATAAGCGGTGAAAGGGAATTATTTCGTGGCGATTGCCACCGCCGCACCCGCCATCAGCCCGGCGCTGGTGCGGTTGGCGATCTTCACCGCACGGCTGCTCCTCAGCAAAAGCCGGGCCTTCGAGGCGAACAGCACCCAGGCGAGGTCGACGAAGACCAGCACGGCGAACATCACGCTCACCAGTTCCAGCCAGCCGGACAGCGTCACGGCGTTCAAATCGATGATTGTCGGCAGGAGCGCGACGTAGAACATCATGATCTTCGGATTGCCGAGCGTCACCGTCAAACCGGCGAAGAACAGTTTGCGCGCCGAGCCGGTCTCGGGCAGGGCGCCGCCATCGGTGTCGGTCGGCGCTCGCCACATTTTCCAGGCRAGAAAGAGCAGATAGGCGACACCGATCCATTTGATCGCAACGAAGACATAATGGAACGTCTCGGCAATGGCCGCCAGTCCCAGCACGGCGCAGGAGAGCCAGACCGCTTCGCCGACCCACATCGCTGCCAGAAATGGGAAGACGTCGCGGGCGCCGCGGGTCAGCACACGGGCGATGAGTGCGGCGATGCTCGGACCGGGCGAACCGGCGGCAATCAGCAGTGCGCCGGCAAAAATGGCTAGGGATGCAAGTGTCATGATGCTCCTCCGTCGAGGCGCGAACATAATGCCGTTGGCAATAAGCAGGCAAGCGCTGTTAACGGTTGCCGGCGGAACGGGCCAGTGCCGACTGGATGAGATTGCGTGCGGCTTCGCCCGCCGTCGTGAAATAGGATGGTTCCCTGTGCAGCATGGCGACAGAAAAGGCGCCATCCAGCAGCAGCCGGATCTGCCGCGACAACGGCTCTGCGTGTTCGATACCCGCTTCGGCGAGACAGCCGGCAAGCCAGGCCTCGACTTTCCTTTTATGCTCAGCCCCGACCTTCAGCGCCGGGTGCCCAGGCAGGTTGATGAGTTCCGCCGAGGTACGCAGGAAGCCGCAGCCTTTCCATTTTGGATGTTTCGCAGCTTCCGCAAGGTGGTCGAAGATGGCGGCGATCTTTTCGTCGATCGCGCCCTCGGCCTCGCCGAACCATTTCTGAAAGGCCGAAAGGTTCGGCAGGTCGCGATAATCGAGATAGGCGGCGACCAGGTCGTCCTTGCTGCGGAAATGATAATAGAGCGAGCGTTTTGTCAGGCCTGCTTCTTCAGCGATCGCATCGACGCTGACGCGGCCGATCCCCTCGCGGTAGAACAGCCGGTTGGCGGCGGCGACGATGCGTTCCCGGGTCGAAATTTCGCTCATGATGCAAAGTATACCGACCAGTTAGTATACACAAGCAGCGCGTTTCACCATGCTATGAACCGTGAGACAGCCGGCGAGGACGATCTTGGAAGGCACCCAGACGCAAATCATCTGCAGCGACGGCGTCAGGCTGGGCGGGCATTGGTGGAAGGTGCAGGCCCAGCATCCCAGCGGCGCGGTGATCATCAATCCTGCCACCGGCGTCCAGGCGCGCTATTATCATCGCTACGCCGCCTTCCTCGCCCGGCACGGCTTCGATGTACTGACCTACGACTATCGCGGCATCGGTTTCTCGCGGCCGGTGCGGCTCAGGGGCAAGCGTTACAGCTGGCGTGACTGGGGCGAGAAAGATTTCGATGCCGCGCTGCGCCATGCGCTGCAATGTGAGCCGGCGTCACCGATCCTGGTCGTCGGCCATTCGATCGGCGGCTTCCTGCCCGGTTATTCGGAAAATGCCTGGAAGATCTATCGCATGCTGACCCTTGGCGCCCAGCATGCCTATTGGCCGGACTATGCCGCCCGGCAGCGCATCGGCCTGGTGCTGAAATGGCATGTGCTGATGCCGGCCGTGACGGCGGCATGCGGCTATTTCCCCGGCTGGCTGGTTGGCAAGCTGGAGGACCTGCCCGCCGATGTCGTCTGGGCCTGGAGCTTCGGCGGCCGCCATATGGAGCGCTGGTTGCCGGACGAGGAAAGACAGAAAATCCTCAAACGTTTCGCCGAGGTCGGCGCGCCGATCCTGGCGCTCAGCATGTCGGACGATCATTTCGGCACCAAGGCTGCGATCAATCGTACGCTCGATTATTATCGCACGGCTGATGCCACCAAAGTCATGCTCGATCCGACCGATGTCGGCTTTGACCGCGTCGGCCATTTCGATCTCTTTCACGCCCGCCACGAAGCGAGCTTCTGGCTCGATACCCTGCTCTGGCTGCGCGATGGCATAAATCCCTGGCCGCAGAGACAGTTTTACTAGATAGAGGAGGCGGCTGCAGCGCCGCCGCGCAGCCGCTTGCATGACTGGGAGGATTCTATGCACCTGACCTATCACACCGTCGATGTCTTTACCCGCACCCGCTTCGGCGGCAATCCTCTGGCTGTCGTGCTCGGGGCCGATGCGCTGAAAACCCCGGAGATGCAGGCCATCGCGCGCGAATTCAATTATTCCGAGACGACTTTCGTTCTCCGCCCGGTCGATGCGGGGCATACTGCCAATGTGCGGATTTTCACGCCGGCAGTGGAAGTCCCGTTTGCCGGGCACCCGAATGTCGGAACTGCCTTCGTTCTGGCGAGCCTGGAAGAGGCGCACAAGTCCGAGGAGTTCGTCTTCGAAGAACAGGCAGGGCTTGTTCGTGCCCGTATTGTCCGCCGCCAGGGGCTGCTCGACCAAATCGAGCTGACAGCGCCGCAAAAGCTCTCGACCGGACGCTCGTTCGGTCTGGATGAGGTTGCGGCCTGCCTGTCGTTGACAGCGGCAGACCTGGCCACCGGCTTGCAGCCGCCGCGCGTCGTCTCCGTTGGCCTGCCATTCCTCGTGGTCGAGATCGCCACCCGGGATGCTTTGGCGCGTGCACGCGCCAAGGAAGAAGCCTTCACGCGGATTTTCCCCTCTGACGGCGCCGACGCGATCTATCTCTATTGCCGGGAATTGAACGAGCGTGACGGCGAAGTGGATTTCACCGCACGCATGTTCGCACCTTTCGACGGCCTGCCTGAAGATCCCGCCACCGGCAGCGCGACCGCCGCGACCTGCGCTCTGATCGCATCGCTCGAAGGCGGAAAACGTCGTCAATTCCGGATCGCACAGGGGATCGACATGGGTCGGCCCAGCCTGCTTTCAGCAGCGGTCGATGAAGACGGAACAGTTCATATCGGCGGCTCCTGCGTGCCGGTGATGACGGGAACGCTGAGCGTCTAGGAACGTCGTCTCCCACTTAAACCCTTGGCCATGAAGGTGGTTTTACTAGGGCGCAGAATTCGGTCATGATGTGCGAACCGGAGGAAAGCTGCGTCATGACTGAGAAAAAGACGAATCCCAAGGTCGATGCCTTCATGGAAAGAGCCGACAAATGGCGGGAGGAATTCGAGAAATTGCGCGCGATCGCGCTTGATTGCGATCTCGCCGAGGAACTGAAATGGGGCCAGCCCTGCTATGCTGTGGACGGGAACAACATTGTCCTGATGCATGGCTTCAAGGAATATTGCGCGCTGCTGTTCTTCAAGGGCGCGCTGATGAAGGACCCCAACGGCATTCTCATCCAGCAGACGGAGAATGTGCAGTCGGCGCGGCAGATCCGCTTCATCAATACCGGCGAAATCGCTCAGCTGAAGCCGGTGTTGAAGGCTTATATTCTCGAGGCCATCGAAGTGGAGAAAGCGGGCCTCAAGGTCGAGATGAAGAAGACCGAGGAATTCGCCATGCCTGACGAATTCAAGGCGAGGCTGGATGCGGATTCCTCGCTGAAGGAAGCGTTCGCGGCGCTGACACCGGGCCGGCAGCGCGCCTATCTGCTGCACTTTTCCCAGGCCAAGCAGGCCAAGACGCGGGAGGCGCGGATTGAGAAATGCATTCCGGATATTTTTGTGGGGAAGGGGTTGAATGATTGAAGTGGCGATGATGTCCCCCCCGCTCCTCAGCGAGGCATGACAATCGCATATGGCATACCCCCCTCTGCCCTGCCGGGCATCTCCACCTCAAGGGGGGAGATTGGCTAGAGACATGCACCTCGGCTCAAATATCCGCCAAGAACTGGGTTCGAGACTATTGTTTTTGTGGCAGAGCGGTGCCGCATCCAATCTCCCCCCTTGAGGGGGAGATGCCCGGCAGGGCAGAGGGGGTATCGCCGCAGATGCGATTGCCTTGGCAGCGGGAAGACGGTTCGAAGGACGGGTCCAGTATGAATGGGGGGATTCACGCTTGGGCGCCCTGTCATAGCGTCGCATTCGCTCGGAATTCTTCCTGAGAGGAGACAATCGCTCTCCACTCAGAACGGAAACTTCATCCCCGGAGGCAGCGGCAGGCCGGCCGTCAATGATGCCATCTTTTCCTGCGCCTGGGCTTCGCCCTTATCCTTGGCGTCCTTGTGGGCGGCGACGATCAGGTCTTCGAGGATTTCGACATCGTCTTCCTTGAACAGCGACGGGTCGATCTTCAGCGAAGCCATCTGGCCCTTGCCGTCGAGGACGACGGTGACCAAGCCGCCGCCGGCTTTGCCCTCGACCTTGATGGCGGCGATCTCGGCCTGCGCCTGTTCCATCTTGGCCTGCATTTCCTTGACCTTGCCCATCATGCCCATGAGGTCGCGCATCATCTTCTCCTGTTATTCGTCGTCTTCCGGGGTTTCGAGGCCGGCTTGTGCCTCGCTCTCGTCATCGTTTTCTGCGTCCGCATGCACCACGACATTGACCACGCGGGCGCCGGGGAAACGGGCGAGGATGGCCGCCACGTCCGGGTCGGCGCGGGCGGCGTCGAAATTCTTCTCGCGCTGCTGCGCTTCCTCCTCGACCAGGGTCAGCCCGCCGGGATCGCGGCTGAGGATGACCAGCCAGTTGATGCCGGTCCATTCCTTGAGCTTCAGCGAGAGATCGTTGACCAGCGATTTCGGCGCATCCGGCGAGAGAACGATTTCCAGCTTGCCGGGTTCCAGCCGCACAGGCCGGACGAATTGGCGCAGCTGCGCCTTGAGCTTCATGTCGCGGTTTTCGCCGGCGAGATTGGCGATGTCGGCGAGCGAGCGGATCTGGACTTTGGGTTCCGGCTGGGCCTCGACCTTCGGCGGCGCCGGCATTTCGGCTGGCCGCATATCGGGAACCGAACGCAGCATTGCTGTCGGTCCACCTTGAGAGCGTGAAGGCGTGGGCTGCTCGAAGCCGCGGGCCTCAGCCGGCGCTGCCTGCGTCATCGGCGCGCCGCCGCCATTGCCGGGGCGCGGGGCGGGGCCGGAGGACGGCGCGGAAATCTCGCCGTTCTGCAGTCCGGCGATGCGCCGCACTGCTTCCTCGGGCGAGGGCAGGCTGCCCGCATGGGCAAGCCGGATCAGCACCATTTCGGCGGAACCGAACGGCCGGGCAGAATTTTCCGTTTCCGGAATGCCCTTGAGCAGCATCTGCCAGATGCGCGACAGTGTCGTCACCGCAATCGAACTGGCAAACTCCACGCCCTGCACCCTCTCGACTTCACTGAGCGACGGGTCGTTGGCGGCTTCGGGAATATATTTGAGCCGCGTCACCAGATGGGTGAAATCGGCAAGATCGGTGAGCACCACGACGGGATTGGCGCCGGCCTCATATTGTCCGGCGAATTCCTTCAGTGCCGCGGCGATATCGCCCTTGGCGACCTGGCGGAAAAGATCGGCGATGCGGGCGCGGTCGGCGAGGCCCAGCATGGCGCGCACCGCAGCGGTTTCGACATGGCCGCTGCCATGGGCGATCGCCTGGTCGAGCAGGGAAAGGCCGTCGCGGGCCGAACCTTCGGCGGCGCGCGCGATCAGCGCCAGCGCTTCCGGCTCTGCCGTGATGCCTTCCTTCGCCGAGATGGTCGTGAACAGCCCCGTGAGATCGGCGGCAGAAATGCGGCGCAGGTCGAATCGTTGGCAGCGCGACAGCACCGTCACCGGCACTTTGCGGATTTCGGTGGTGGCGAAGATGAATTTCACATGCGGCGGCGGCTCTTCCAGCGTCTTCAACAGGCCGTTGAAGGCCGCCGTCGACAGCATATGCACTTCGTCGATGATATAGACCTTGTAGCGCGCCGAGGCCGGCTTGTAACGCACCTGCTCGATGATCTCGCGGATGTCGTCGATGCCGGTATGCGAGGCGGCGTCCATTTCGATGACGTCGACATGCCGGCCTTCCATGATCGCCTGGCAGTGGATGCCGGGCTCGCGCAGGTCGATCGTCGGCTTGTCGATCGTCTCGGTCTTGTAGTTGAGCGCGCGGGCGAGGATGCGGGCGGTCGTAGTCTTGCCGACGCCGCGCACGCCGGTCAGCATATAGGCCTGCGCGATGCGGCCGGTCTCGAAGGCGTTGGTGAGCGTGCGGACCATGGCCTCCTGGCCGACCATGAGGTCGGAAAAATCCTTCGGCCGATATTTGCGTGCGAGCACGCGATATCCGGTCTTCTCGGTCTCTCCGGCGGGGATCAGGTCGTCTGCCATTTGGTCCTTGGTTCTCTATCCGTGGCGGCAAACTAGCCGTTCCGGCCGGAAATGGAAATTCCGGTCCGCGACAAACTTTACCAGTCCACGGAAAAAGGGTGGGAGGCCGGCACGATGACCCGTACCGAAGCTCGTTGGGGCTGCTTCCTTCCGGACCTGACCCGGTTGGCGAGTGGCGCGTCCACCACCAGCCTCCCGCTGTCCATATCGTCAATATCGCTTGCGATTGCAAGCCAAAGAAAAAATAATCTGCTAAGCAGAGAAGAATTACATGTGGGGGGAAGCCGGTGCAGGCGTTCAAGCTCGACCAAAGGCTGGAAAATGATTCGGCCCTGATCACCAGGATCGGCCTCTGCCAGCTCCGGCTGATGAATGACAGCCGCTGGCCCTGGCTGATTCTCGTGCCGCAGCGGCCGGATGTGTCAGAACTCTTCGACCTCACGCCGCTCGACCAGACCATGCTGACCTTCGAGACCAATCTCGTCGCGGTGGCACTGAAGAACGCGACGGCGCCGACGAAAATCAATATCGCTGCCATCGGCAACATTGTTCGGCAGTTGCATGTGCATATCATCGCCCGCTATGAAAACGATCAGAACTGGCCGGGTCCCGTCTGGGGTTTCGGCCAGCGCCGACCTTATGCGGATGCTGCCCGCGCCGCGTTGATCAAAACCATATCGGATGCCCTTTGATGCGCAATCACTCGATCTTCGACGTCCTGGAGCCCCATCCGGAACCCTCGGCACTGGTGGCCTTTTCCGACAACAAGCTCGACCGGCAGTCGGAACACCGGCCGGCCGACTGCGTCGAGCAGGCGTTGAAGCATGAGGGCGTGCATCTCTATGCCTTCTCCGGCGGTAAGCTGGTGCTGAAACATGAGGAACAGGTGGTCGACCCGCTGTTTGCGCCTTATGAACTCGGCAATCTGCAGCCGGATTTCGACAATGCCGTGCTGCTCGGATTCGAGAAGACGGGCGAGCCGAGGCTGGCCGTTCCCGTCGGCATCGACCCCGAGACCGCGCYGGACCTGAAATTTGCCGATGGCCGCACGTTGATGCGCGAGGCGCTGATCGGCGAGGAACTGCTCGGCGAGTTCGCCCAGGCCTCGTCGCTGATCTCCTGGAACCTCTCGTGCCGTTTCTGCGGCAAGTGCGGCGCCCCGACCGTGTCGGAAGCGGGCGGCTACCGGCGCAAATGCACCGCCTGCGGCACGCTCTACTTTCCCCGCACGGATCCGGTGGTGATCATGCTCACCATCGACATTGCCGGCGACCGCTGCCTGATGGGCCGTTCGCCGCATTTCTCGCCGGGCATGTATTCCTGCCTCGCCGGCTTTCTCGAGCCGGGCGAGACGATCGAGAGCGCCGTGCGCCGCGAGACCTATGAGGAATCCGGCATCGAGACGGGCAGGATACGTTATCACGCCAGCCAGCCCTGGCCGATGCCGCATTCCTTGATGATCGGCTGCTATTCTGAGGCGGTGACGCTGGACGTGACGCCGGATACGCGCGAGCTCGAAGACTGCCGATGGTTCACCCGCGACGAAGTGCTGGCAATGATCGAAGGCACCCATCCGGATGAGATTTTCGTGCCGGTTAGCGGTGCGGTCGCCTACCGGCTGATCCGCGACTGGCTCGACTGGCCAGAGACGGCTGAGTGAAAGGAAAGACGATGGCCGAGACGAACAAGGACGATGTCAACAGCGGTATCGCGGAGCGGATCGCAACCCTCAGGAAGCAGGAATCGCTGGCGCAGTTCCAAAGCTTTACCGAAGAGACTGCCTTCGATCTCGGCTCGGTGCTCTATGGCCTTGTGCGCAGCAAGCGGCAACCGGTCGTGGTCAATATCCGCACCGCGGACCGCGCGCTGTTTCACGCGGCCATGCCAGGCGCCACGCCGGACAACGACCATTGGGTTCGCCGCAAGAGCAATGTCGTACTCCGCTTTCACCAGTCGTCACTGCTTTACGGCCAGCAATTGCTTGAAAAGGGCAGGGCGGTCGGCGAGGAATGGGGCCTCGATCCACTCGACTACGCCGCCCATGGCGGCAGTTTCCCCATTCGCCTGAAGAAGGCCGGCGTCATCGCCGCGATCACCGTCTCCGGCCTGCCGCAGCTCGACGACCATCGCATGGTCATCGAAGCGCTCGGACAATTCCTGAAACTGGAATTGCCGGGATTTTAGCCGGCTAAGAATCCTGGAATCACATTGGGAGATCAGTGCAGCCGAACACCCTGCGGGCTGACGGCGATATCGCTTTCCTGCCAGCCGGCTTCGATCAGGGCGTCGATGATCTTCTCTGCCAGCGCCGGCCTGCTCTCGCGGCAGGCCGCATCATAGGCCGCCAGCAGATGACCGATGATCGGGCCGCCGTGAATATCGATCGTCGATTTCGGAAACACCATGCCTGAATAGTGCGAGGGCTCGCCGGATTCGTCGCGGAAGCAAGCGCCGAAAGCGATCACCTCGACCATCGAGCCATCCGGCCGGCAGACGCGGTACTGCTCGCAAAACGGATTGCCGGTCAGCATCGTATCGTGGATAGACTTGGCGACACGCGGCTGGTCATCCGCGTGCATGCGCTCGATATAGCGAAGCAGCGGCAAGCCATTTCTGCCCTCAACGGCGCTGAAGCCGAAGCACTCGGCGGCGAGGCTGTCGACATAGACCGTGTCCGTGGTGATAACCCAGGTATAGACACCGGATGCTTTGACGACTGGCTCCGACGTGTTGACGGCAAACACGCGAGTATCGGTGCGATCATGCGACTTGGGCACGTTGGTCCTTGATGTAAGGGAATCACCATTCCTTTTTCGGAGATGTCGAATAACTATTCAACTGCGTTTTTATGTTCATTGACGCAGCGCAAATAGTTAGACGCTTATACACATTGCTGATCGGACGAATCCTTAATCGCCGGCAGCCCAGCCGATCATCTGCTCGAACAATGTCTTGTAACCGCTCCAGGCGATGAAGCCGGGTGGCAGCCAATGCGGACCGACATCCGACGTCCAGGCGACCGTACGTCCCTTGCCATAGGTCCCGGTGACGAGCAGGGGCAGTGAACCATATTCCGACGAGACGGTGGCGAGCACCTCCGCATCGTCCTTCGGCACGACCTCATTGAAGCCGAGCAGGATCGGCCAGTCCGTGCCGAGACCGCTGAGGATCGGATGGCTGTCGCCGCCGGTCACCACCGGTATGTAACCCTCCGGCACCTCGACGCGGTCGTCTATGGCAAGACACTGTACGGGCAGCACCTCTTCGACCGGCGTGCGATGATAGCGCGCTCCGCCATTGATCCCCTGGAAACTGTAATAGCCGCCGAACATCAGCAGCCCGCCGCCGCCGCGGACATAGTCGCGCAACAGTTTCAACCGGTTCGGCGTCGGCTTGGACGAGATCCAGGTATCCGGGTGCAGAAGCAGCGTGTTGGAACCGAGATCGGAGAGCACGACCGCGTCATAGGCCGAAAGCGCCTCGATCGTCTGCGGGAAATCGCGTTGCGCTTGATGTGCCGGCATGAAGGTCACATCCAGCGGGCCGTCCTTGAGTGCCGCCAGCAATTCGTCGGCGCCCGTGTGATGCGTCACCGTCGAAAACTGATCGAAACCCTTGATATGGGTCGCAGTCGAAACCCAGGACTCTCCCGCAAGCAGCACTTTCTTCTTCGACATCGTTTCCCCCGATCATGGCCGGATCACAAATTAGTCAATCAGTACAACTCTTGAAAGCCGTCTGCGAACAAAATTGGAGTGTCTTGGTTGATACATCGAGTTCGGCTAATCTGCCGTCGCTGCTATCCGTCAACAGGAGGAAATCATGAAGAGAAACGCCAAGGCCGTCTGGCAGGGCACGCTTACCGAAGGCACCGGTTCATTGACGTCTCAGAGCGGCGCGCTCTCGTCGCTGCCCTATTCGTTCAAAGGCCGCTTCCAGGACGAATCGGGCCAATCCGGCACCAATCCCGAGGAACTGATCGCCGCAGCACATGCCGGCTGCTTTGCCATGCAGCTCTCGCATTTCCTCGCCGAGAACGGCACGCCCGCGCAAAAGCTCGAGGCCACCGCGACGGTCACCATCGATCCCGATCCGGCCAATGGCTTCACCATCAAGTCGAGCAATATCGAGCTCGTCGGCACCGTGGCGGGCCTGGACGACGCAAAATTCCAGGAGCTCGCCGCCAAGGCTAAAGCCAGCTGCCCGGTCTCGCGTGCGCTGGGCGCCATCGAGGTGCAGCTTTCGGCCCGTCTCGGCTGATCCTATCTAATATTGCTTTCCGCTGGGGTGGGCGTTCGCGCCCACCTCATTCCATTGGAAAACACCAGCCCGTCCCCATCCAATGCGACGGTCGTCAGCGTGTTGCGTCCTGGAAAGGCCGCAAGCAGGCCGCTCTGGATCCGCGACAGGCTGCCCTGCGGCTGCGCCTCGCCCCGGTCGAAGATCAGCGCCGTCCGCGCGGAAATCGGCTGTACCAGCTTTTCGCCATTTTCGTACCTGCCCGCGACAACGGCGATGTCAGGTTCGTCTCCGCCGGAAAACAGCTTTGCGACCATGTCCGGAGCGACCCGGAGCGACAGCGCACCAACGAAGCGGTGGTCGAGCCGCTCGTCATGCAGGTCAGCCGTTTCCGCCAGTTCAGCGACGCTGCGGCTGAGGAATTTCAGTCGGTAGTTTTGCGCGCCATAGCCATCCAGCACCGCGACGAGTTCCTCATAGGCAGCGCGTCCGAGCCCGAATTTGCGGCCGAAATCGGTCTCGTTTTCGGCGAATTGCGGCAGGTTGTGTTGCGAATTGGAAAGCACAAAAGTCTTCTCCGTCTCCGAACGGATCAGATCGGAAAACCGCTGCCAGAGCATCTGATATTTGGCATTGACCTGCTCGTGCTTGAGAGCCCAGTCCGGATGCAGCGTGAGCTTGTCCTCCTCGAGCGGATAATCGTGCCAGAAAAATATGCCGGAAACCTCGATGCCCTGGCGGCCCTCCACCGGCATGCGATACGTCGCCATCGTCTCCGGCCGGTGCATGAGCGAGGCGCCATCCGTTTCCAGCGCTCGGATCAGCGCGGCGCGGCTGGTGATGTTGAAATCGAAGGGCTGCCGCTTGAGCTCAGGATAGAGCGCTTCGATCATGAAGCGCGTCTGGCAGGAAAAGCCGAGTGAAACCAGCATAATGCTTTCAGCGCTCAGGGGATGGTGAAGATCGTGACTTCATTGGCGATGCCACGTAGCGCCACGTTTTTCGGCACGACATCGACGCCGCGATCGGCAAGCAGGGAAGACGCCGTCGGGTCCTTGAGCACCGCGCCGGTGGCGTAGATTTCCTGCTCGGTGGCAAGATTTTGCACGCGCGAAGCGATATTCACCGTCTGGCCGAAATAATCCTGTCGTTCGTTGAGACTGACGGCGATGCAGGGGCCCTCGTGGATGCCGATCTTGAGCAGCAAATCTTCGCTGCCGCGCTCTTCGTTCAGCTGGCGCATCGCCTCGCGCATTCTGATGGCGGCTGCCACGGCGCGATCCGGCGTCGAGAACGTCGCCATTACAGCATCGCCGATGGTTTTGACCACGGCACCTGCCTCGGCGGCGACGATCTCGTGCAGCACCCGGAAATGCGTGCGCACCAGGTCGAAGGCGACGAGATCTCCGACCCGCTCATAAAGCGCCGTCGAGCCGCGCAGATCCGTGAACAGGAAGGTGAGGCTGGTGATCTTCAGCCGCTGATCGACGTCGAGCATGTCGGTGCGATAGATATCGCGAAATGTCTGGTTCGACAGCAACCGCTTGGCCGTCAGGAACGGTCGCCGGTGGCTGAGCATGGCATGCATCGCGTCATTGGCAAGGCAGATGGACGGGAGCGTTCGGACGTCGGCGTGGTTCTCGACCTGGATGCGCACCGGGCCGGGCTGCAGCACCATGACCTCGCTGGGATCGTAGCCTTTGTCATAGATGACCGAAAAGCTTCGTCGCTCCTTGGTCGGCTCGCCCTTCACTTCGATGAACTGCACGGCATGTGTGACCGGCTCGAAGAGGATGACGAAACCCTCCGGCAGGGCCAGCGAAATGGTGCCTTTCTCCCCCGGCGGCAATTCCAGTGCATCGAGGACGAATTCACCGACGGCTTCGTCGTAATTCTCTTCGGGCAGGTCGACGCCCGAGCCCCAATAGATCTGACGGAAATATTCTTCCGGCGACAGCCTGTGCGGGTCGTGGGCAGCTATGGCGCGCACGCGCGGGCTGACGGTGAAGGTGACATCGACCGTATCGTCCAACGTCGCCTCATATCCCGCTGCGCACAGCTTGCAGGTATATTCGCTGCCGTGGACGGTTTTGAGCGTGCTGTTGGCGCCGAGCACGCCGCCGCAGCCGGGACACAGCACGTTCCAGGAGAGTTCGAACAGGCCGAGCCGCGAGGCATGCAGGAAGGCAGCGATCGTCTGCTCCTCGTCGAGCCCTTCCTGGGCCGCGAAGGCAAGCGCATTGATACGATTGAGCTTGCGGTCCGGCGCGTCCCGGACCAGGCGCTCAAGCGCGTCGACGACATCGGCCCGCGAGGATTGGCGCAGCGTTTCGAACAGGGAGACGGTTTCGCTCATAGAGCCACCATACATCGAAATCGCCGCAGCCGACACTGTCTTTGTCGTGTCGCATGCCGAATCACAACCCCGCCCGCCCTGTGGGCATGTGTCTGCATCACCAAGGCCACGCCGGTGATTTCATTCAGGGGATGGTGAAGATCGTGACCTCATTGGCGATGCCGCGCAACGCCACGTTTTTCGGCATCACATCGACGCCGCGATCGGCAAGCAGCGTGGAGGCCGCCGGGTCGTTGAGCACCGCGCCGGTGGCATAGATTTCCTGCTCCGTGGCAAGATTTTGCACGCGTGACGCAATATTGACGGTCTGGCCGAAATAATCCTGCCGATCATTGAGATTGACGGCGATGCAAGGGCCTTCGTGAATACCGATCTTGAGCACCAGATCCTCGCTGCCGCGCTGCTCGTTCAGGCGGCGCATTGCCTCGCGCATGCGGATCGCCGCGGACACCGCGCGATCCGGCGTCGGGAACGTCGCCATGACAGCATCGCCGATGGTCTTGACCACCGCACCCGCCTCAGCAGCGACGATCTCCTGCAGCGCCCGGAAATGCGCCCGCACCAGGTCGAAGGCCGCCAGATCCCCGACCCGCTCATAGAGCGCGGTCGAGCCGCGCAGGTCGGTGAACAGGAAGGTGAGGCCCATGATCTTCAGCCGTTGATCGGCATCGAGCGTATCGGTGCGATAGATGTCACGAAAAGTCTGGTTGGACAGAAGCCGCTTGGCGGTCAGATATGGCCGCCGCTTGCCGACCAGGGCATGCATCGCCTCATTGGCGAGGCAAACCGAGGGCAGGGCGCGGACATCGGTGTGATTCTCGACCTGGATGCGCACTGGTCCGGGCTGCAGCACCATCATCTCGCTCGGATTGGGGGAACGGTCATAGACGATCGCGAGGCTGCGTCGCTCCTTGGTCGGTTCCCCCTTCACGTCGATGAATTGCACGGCATCCGTGACCGGCTCGAAGATGAAGGCGAACCCCTCGGGCAGGGTCAGCGAAATCGTCCCCTTTTCCCCGGCCGGCAGTTCGAGCGTGTCGAGAATGARCCCGCCGAGCGCCTTGTCCCAGTCCTCGTCCGGCAGATCGACGCCAGAGCTCCAATAGACCTGGCGGAGATATTCTTCCGGCGACAGTCTGTGCGGGTCATGGGCACCGATGGAACGCACCCGCGGACTGACGGTGAAGGTGACATCGACCTTGTCGTCCAGCGTGGCCTCATAATCCGCGACGCACAACTTGCAGGTATATTTGGACTCCCGGACGGTTTTGAGCGTGCTATTGGCGCCGAGCACGCCGCCGCAGCTGCAGCAGAGCACGTTCCAGGAGAGCTCGAAAAGACCGAGCCGCGATCCATGCAGGAAGGCCGCGATCGTCTGTTCTTCATCGAGCCCCTCCTGGGCCGCGAAGGCAAGCGCGTTGATGCGGTTGAGCTTGCGGTCGGGCGCCTCGCGGACCAGGCGCTCGATCGCATCGACAATAGCGGGCGGCGACGACTGGCGCAGCGCTTCCAACAGGGATGTGGCTTCGATCATGCCGGCGGTTATAGATCGAAATTGCCGTCGCCAACACTCACTTTGTTGCGCCGCACGCAGAATCTTGCCCACGACCAACCGCAGTGCCGCGGATCGATTGATTGCGCGTCGAGCGTTCACCGGGACTTTTGCCGCTCGCCTTTCAGGCTCTGCCGCAACGCGTCCATGATATTGATGACATTGCTGGTCTCCGCCGGCTTTTCCTCCGGCGCCGGCTTGCGCGTCACGGTCTTGCCGCGCTGCTTCTTCTTCTCCGCGATGATCTGCAGCAGCTCTTCCTGCACAGGATCGCTCGCCATATCCGGCTTCCAGCGCTTGACCCGCTCCTTGATCAATTGCTGCACGAGCGGCATCAGTTCATGATCGGACTTTTCCGGAATTCTGGCGAAATAGTCGCTTTCGTCGCGCACCTCGTCTCGAAAACGCAGCGCCCAGAGCACGATGCCTTTGTCGCGCGGCTCGAGCATCACCGCGCGCTCGCGCCCGCCCACAACCAGCCGTGAAATTCCCACCATCTTCGTCGCCGCCATGGCATCGCGGATGACCGAAAAGGCTTCCTCCCCGATCGGGTCGGATGGCGACAAGTAATAGGGCTTTTCCAGCCAGATCCAATGGATCGAATCATGCGGGCTGAACATTTCGATATCGATGGTGCGTACGCTTTCCAGCGCGATGGCGTCCAGCTCCTCTTCCTCGAGCATGACATATTCGTTCTCGCCGCGCTGATAGCCCTTGACCTCGTCATCCTCTTCGACTGGCCGCCCGGTCACCGAATCGATATAGCGGCTGACGACGCGGTTCTTGGTCTTGCGGTTCAGCGTATGAAAGCGAACCTTTTCGGCCTCGGATGTCGCCGGCATCATCTGGACCGGGCAGTTGACCAGGCTGAGCTTGAGATAGCCTTTCCAATAAGGACGCTGCGCCATCGCCGTCTCCTAGCTCGCCCGTCGCGCGGCTTCAGCGGACCGCTTGCGGGCAGCCGTCTGTTTGCCGCCGGATCGCTTCGCCTTGCCGGCCGCGGCGGGCTTTTCCGTCTTGCCTTCCGCACCGCTTCCGGCACTCAGGCGAAGCGCCTCCATAAGATCGCTCGCCTTGACCACTTCGGGCGCCTTCGGCTTCGGCAGCGGCCGACCCTCCAGCTTGGCTTTGATGAGCTCGGTCAACGCCTCTTCATATCTGTCATCGACATCGCTGGCATCGAACTTGCCCTTCTTGGTGTTGATGATGTGCTTGGCAAGGTCGAGCATCTCGCCCTTGATCTTCATCTCCGGCACATCGTCGAACGCTTCGCGGGCGGAGCGCACCTCGTAATCGAAATTCAGCGTGGTGGCGATCAATCCCTTGCCATGCGGACGGATGAGCACGGTGCGGACACGGCGAAACAGCACGGTGCGGGCAATCGCCGCCACCTTCGCCTCCTCCATTCCGTCCCGGAGAATGGCAAAGGCATCGCTGCCGCTCTTGTCCGAAGGACCGAGATAATAGGGCTTGTCGAAATAGGTGTCGTCGATCTCCGCGCAGGGAATGAAGGCTTCGATGGCAAGCGTCTTGTCGCTTTCGGGCACGGCGGCGGCGATCTCTTCCGGCTCAAGCACGACATAGTCGCCGCTATCGGTCTCATAACCTTTGACCTGATCGTCGTACTCGACAGGCTTTCCGGTCTCGACATCGACATATTCCCGCCGCACCCGGTTGCCGGTGTCGCGATTGAGAATATTGAGGCTGATACGCTCCGACGTCGTCGCAGCGGTATAGAGCGACACCGCGCAACTGACTTCACCGACCTTCAGAAATCCCTTCCACTGCGCGCGTGGTGCCATTGTCTCGCTCCGAATGGGGAAACTCATGCGACGAAACGAGTGACTATTCGCATTGTTCCTTGGAGGCCATTGGCCTGAAGTATAGTGCGATGAGCGTGATGGACGCTAAAGAGCAAGTCAACTCAATGATTTGACAGGAATTCCAGTCCAGAGGCAGATGAAGATCCGCTCGTCTGGCACTGCGTCCCGCTCCCTAGAATGTAAAGTCGGTATTGTCGAGATTAGGTTTCGTCATGCCCAGATCGTCAGCGTGTCGGCGCCTGCAGTGATGACCATGTTGACGTGACTGTCGTCATTGGCGTGGCTCTTCAATTGGCTGAACGTACCGATCGTATCCCAGTGCGACAGATCGATCTTGTCGGTCAGATGGGTGAAGTCGGTGATCGTCGTTGGGCTCAGTCCCGAATTGATGAGGCGGTTCCCTCATGGCTCTGCACCTGCGACGGCGTAGGCGAGCATGGCCGGAAAATCGTCGGCCGGCCGTTGTCGAACGTCTTGCGGCCATTCTTCCAGCCGCAGACAATGCGGGGAATTTCCCGCACGGCATGCACAGGACCACCGCAGTCCATGAGCACGATGTCGGCAGGCTTGCCGACCGTTAGGCCGTAATCCGCCTGCATCAGCCGCGACGCCGAGCGTGTGACCATATCGAACACGTGCCGCAAATCGTCATCGCGCGAAAGCTGAGCGACATTGGCATAGAGATTGGCCATGCGGATCAGTGAACTGTCGCCATAGGGCGTGAACGGGTTAAGGATGTTGTTGCTGGCGATCGACGTGACGACACCGCTATGTGTCAGGACATGTCCAGGTGCGACGCCGCGCGGTACAAGCTTGTCATAGGCGCGACCGTTGAGGAAAAGGTCCGTCGAGGGCAGGATGGTGACCGCGATGTCAGCCTCGGCCAGGCGCAACGCAATTGCGGTGACCTCGGCCGGCGGCAGGGCGGACAGGCTTGTCATGTGGCCGAGGCAAACACGGCCCTGCCAGCCGCGCCGCATGGTTTCTCCGATGACGGCCGGCAGGTTGGTCATGGCCGGATCAAGGTCGAAATCGAGGTGGAGATCCACCGGCACGTCGTGCTTTTCGGCGAGATCGAAGATCAGCTTGATCTGGCCGGGCGGGTCCGGGTCGATATAGGGCGCGCCGCCGACCAGATCCGCGCCATTAGCCAGTGCCCCATCCAGCATCGCCAACGTCTCAGGCTCGTTCGTCAGTCCGTCCTGCGCAAAGGCGCAGATCTCGATGTCGATCGCAAACGCATAATCGGCCCGGATCCGCTTGATCGCTTCGAATGATCGCATGCCAGCGCGCGGGTCCACCTCCACGAATGTGCGCATGCGCGTGGTGCCATTGACGATCGCCTGTTCGACGACGCGCGCGGCGCGGGCATGGACATCTCTTTCCGTAAAACCGGTCTTGGCTTTTGCTGTTTCTCGCACAGCTTCCGCCAGGGTGCCTTCGCAAATCGTGCAGCGGTCAAGAATACAGGCCTTGTCGAGATGAACATGGCTGTCGACAAAGCCGCCGCAGGCAAAGGCGCCTTCGGCATCAACGGCTTCGGCAGCTTCGCACCGCAACGTCGAGCCAATATCAGCGATATTCCCACCGCGCACGGCGATGTCGACCAGCGCGCCATCGGCCTCGATACGGGTATTGCGGATGAGGAGATCGAAGAGCGGCGCAGGAAGACTCATGCGCGAACCACGCGCCCATCTTCGGCCACCAGCCGGCCGTGCTTGAAGACCCTGCGCCCTTTCGGAACAGCCACGACGGCCTGCGGCACATGCTCGGCCGCAAGCGCCACGAAATCAGCTTTTGCGCCGACCGTGATGCCGTAGCCTTCGAGCCGCAGCGCCCTGGCGCCGGCCGCGGTCACCACGTCGAAGGCAGCATTCAGTTCCTCGTCAGTGTAGAAGCCGGAGCGGTAGCCGATCATCATTGCACGGCCAAGCATGTCGCCATCTCCATAGGGCCACCAGGAATCGCGGATATTGTCGCTACCGCTGAACACGGTGACGCCGGCCGCGCGCAGCAGTGCCACGGATGGGAAATTGTGGTTGCCCGGCGCATTGGTCATGATCGCGACGCCCGATGCAGCGATCAGGTCGGCCGCCTTCTTCGCCTGGTCCGGCGCGAGGTCACCGAGGCCGTAGGCATGGCTGACGGCAACATGGCCCTGCATGCCGAGCGCATTCGTCCGGGCGCAGATTTCCTGGATGGTGAACAGGCCGAGCGTCCCGGCATCATGCAGATGAATGTCGACATCGACACCATGCTTCTCGGCCACGCCGAAGACCACGTCGAGATGGCCATCGACATCGCGGTCGAAACTGCCAGGATCGAGCCCGCCGACCAGATCGGCGCCCAACCTGATCGCTTCGTCGAGCAGGTCCGGCGTGCCCGGGCTTTTGAGGATGCCGCTTTGCGGAAAGGCGACGAGTTGAATGTCGATCAGGTCACGATAGTCTTCTCGCACCTTCAGCACCGTTTCAAGCGATTTCAACCCGACTGAGCCGTCGACAATCACATGGCTACGCATCTGGGTGCTGCCGTTGCCGATGCAGAGGTCGAGTTGGCTGCGGGCACGCTCGTCCATGGGTGCGGCCTCGGCCATGTTCTGAGCCTGGAAGGCGACGCGTTCGTGCACGTCGAAGCCGTTGGTGCACGGCTTGTGCGGGATCCATTTGTCGCCGTAGAAGCTCGTGTCGAGATGGATATGGCCTTCGACAAAGCCGGGAACGATGAGTGCGCCGGCGAGGTCGATGGTGTCGCCGACGGAGGCCGTCGAGCCCGCAGACGTGATGGAGGCGATGCGTCCGTCCGCCACGCCGATGTCCCATAGCGAGCCGTCTGCCAGTTTTGCATTGATGAAAAGCGTGTCGATAGGGGTCACGAGAGGGTGCCGTTCTTTCTGATCTCAGACGTCAATCTTGCGGTAGTGTCGGCCAGTGATGAAAAATGCATGCAATAATGGTGCCAAACCGCATCAGAAAATTCGACGGCTCGCGTCTGGCCGACAGGCATGGGCCACCGTGGCCTCACCCTTGTGGGCAGAAAGGATGCCATAGGCTGCGCTATGTACCATCAGGCGACGGGGAGAGAGGGGTATTCTTTTCCACAGCTCGAACATCTGCGTAACAGCTGTGAGCCTCCCGGTGGAGGATCAATACACAAACAATATCAACAATTACGGAAGGGAATGGTGCCCAGAAGAGGCGATCAAAGCGCATAAGGGGCACCAATGCCTTTCGAGAGTTCGTATTAAAATCAAGGCCTTGACGCGGGGGTATCCAAGCGGTGGTTCGAACATTGTGTACCACAGTGCGTCCAGTCTGTGTACCACAAATTTCCACGCTGAAGCGCGATTGTTCAATCGTCGTCGTCGCTATCGAGAGTCCAGTATTTTTCGTTATCGCCGCCCTTATCCGTCAGAGCCTTGCGGAATAGGTCGATAACAACATTGGCTTTCCAGACACGTCCCATCGAGAAATCGTTTTCGTCCGAGGTTGAGCCGTCCCGCCCACCATACACCCCAACAAGCTTGATCGACCGAGACTCTAATTCTTCAAATTCTCCCTTGTCGTTCCACATGAAGTCTCCTTCCGGAGCCATGTAAATTACCGGGGCGCCCGACATCCCCGCCTTCGTCAGTGCGTCTATATAAAGGATATCTTGAAATGCAACGCCATCACGAACCACTGCGCTGTTTGGTTCTGACGCGATTGACGCCCTTTTCCAGACGGGAAACCCATCGCTTAGTTGGATATGTTTTGGATATCCGAGAATGAACACCTCGCTCCTAATCCTCGGGAAAAGCCAGACTAGCTTCTCTTCCTCCATAGGGGGAAATATTGCCCCTGGGTTATAGACGCCTCCTTGGTGTGTTGATGGAACATCGATATGAACAAGCCCGCCATACTGCATCAATTCTGGGATAGCATCGTTTAGCAAAATCAACGCGACATCTACCTGATATCCGTCTTTGTTGAAATCTACCCAAATCTTCTGATCATCTTCATCGTATAACTTTAAGCTGAGGGGGCGTCGGAACTTCTTAGATTTCCCGAAATCCACGAAGCCAACCTCGTCAGCGATGGTGACCTCGAAGCGTATTTCATCAGGCCTGATCTTTGCTATTAAACTACCGTCAATCGGGCTCTTACCACTCAAGTTGTGCCAAGCGGTCACCAGCGCATATTGATCCCGGTAGCGCACAACGAAGCCAGTTCCATGCGCCATCAAGACCCCGTTCGCAAACATTTCGATACGAGTCGTCGTAAAGTTCAGCCTGTGGGCGGGGGTCGTAGCCGGGCGTAATTCTTCACTCATTAGCCACTCCAATCAGAGACCGGTTATCCGACACAAGTTGCAGCACCGCTATAGGTGGGCCGACGAACTTGGAAGAGGATGTAGTAACCCCGCGCGGCTGCCCTCAGCAATTGAAAACACATAATCACCCCGCAAGAAGGTGACAGCTAAAGTTTTTTAGACTACCTCAGCCGTCCGTTTGGCCAGCCTCGACAGCGTGGACCGTGAGCAGCCTGTAGCCTTCTGGATGCTAGTCCAACTCAGCTTGGCTTGGAGCATCTTGATGATACCGGCATTCCGCTCAGTGTCCTCAGGTCGGCCCTTATAGTCACCGTTCGCCTTGGCCTTTTCGATGCCTTGCGCTTGCCGCCTTCTGCGGTCCTCGTAGTCCTTGCGCGCGATGGCGGCGAGCATGTCCAGCATCATGCCGTTGATGGCGTCCAGCATCCGGCTCTGGATGTCGTCCTTGCCAGCCGTGGCCATCATCCAAGACGTGGGCAAGTCCAGCGCCACCACCTTGACCTTGCGGCTGCTGATCTCGGCCTTCAGCTTCTCCCAGTCTACAGCGTTCAAGCGGCTAAGACGGTCGACCTGTTCCACCAGCAGCACGTCCCCAGGCTGGCAGTCGGCCAACAGCCGGAACAACTCAGGCCGCTTCAGTGAGGCCCCGCTCTCGTTCTCTGTGTAGGTGGCGGCAATTTTCAGGCCGCGTTCCTCTGCGAAGCGAAACAAGTCTTCCCTTGCACGGCTGGCGTCTTGGTCTTTTGTCGAGGCTCTGAGATAGGCACGGATGAAGGTCATGGAGACCGCTCCAGTTCGATTTAACTGGTTCGCTTATATGCAGTTTGATTTGAGTAGTCAATGGATATTTATCGAACCGGTTCGCTCATGGTTCGCTGGAGGTGTACCTAAATGGCATATTCCACAATTGGTATCCACATTGCGCTGGAGCGCCCGAACGTCATTTATCGCGAATGTTCGTAAATCTAAGCGAATGGCAATAAAAATCGATTGCGCCGGACTCATTGTCTACAATCTTATAGCGTGCGCCTTCTATCTGATGGGAACTTACATCTATCACCTTAAGCTCTATAGCAACGGCGGAGAATAGATCGACTGTATGGATGCCAAAGCATCTAAAGAACTCTGCTTTAAGAGTAGCCGAACCCCGTGGGTCGTCAGTAAATACAACCTCGATATCCCAAAGACCAGCGTCGTCACCTTCGACGCTATTTTTGAAGACAATTTTCCCGAATTGTCTATATTCAAGACAATGATCGTTGAAATAGCTCCAATTAATATTTTCACTCATTGGCACTCTCCGATGCAATATTAATAATCAATTCCTTTACGGTAGTAATTTGGCCCAGGATACTCTCCTGGCTCGTGATTTATCACTGATTTTCCTTTATACGAAAACCCTGGGCCATATTCTCGTATTTCATGGTGCACTTCTGGCTTCGCCGCCGCCCTGTTTTCGTCATTATAGTCAGTTCTGCCGATTTGGCGGCCGTATTGATCATAGTGTGCCTCCCAAGGTTGGATGTTGCCCCGGTCATCCTTATACTGCCCCTTAAGCGTCTTAATTCCGGGTGTAACCTGCTCAGGGGCTTTACCGATAAATTTCCCATCTTCATCGGTTACCTTACCTAATTCCTTAGCTGCTTTCGAAATTTCTTTAGCTTTATCGCTGATTTCGGTTTTGGGGGCTTTGCCAAGTGTAAGCCCATCATCTCCGATTGTTGCCTTTCCAGGTGTGGTAGCGACCTTTCCGGGTCCCCCACCACCCATGAATTTTCCAATTAGACCAGGAAAGTCTCCTGGCTTCTTAAACACCCTGTCATCAACACCGGGATGGGGGTCTAGGTCATGCGGAAGGCCATCATGATCTTCGTCATCGCTTGAGGCACCGGTATCATTGTGCCCATTCGGATCGCTCTTATTGATGGGGTCGTTTTCCGAATAAGCGTAGCGATTGGTGCCCACCCCCGGCTTTGTCGGGTCCCAATCATCCGGCGAAATAAACCGCGCATCGGCAGCCTGGCTAAATGTCACCACTATCAAGAAGGCGAAAAGCACCAGACTCATCRGCCGTGAAAACATCGATGTCTCCAAGTCTCTCATCTCAACATCCCCTCTAATCCCCTAAAGCTGCCCGTCCTGCTCGCGCCAGCCGAGCGCCTCGGCGGCAGCGAAACCCGCGAGATTGGCCTGATAGAGCCCATCGGCATAAGCCTTGGTCTCCGGGTCCATCTCGCTCGTTGATTTGTATTTCGATACGATGTCGCGCCGGAGAATCCCGCCATAGGCCGAGCCGCGCTTGACCATCACATAGGCCAATTTCGGCGCGTGCTTGAGGATGACGTCAGAGGCAACGATGGCATCTTCAAAACGGCCATTTCTCAGGAAATGGTCAACCAACTCCATAGCCAGGACACCAATCGTCTCGTCGCGTGAGAGTGCGCGCAGATAGATGCCGCTGGCTACGGCCGCGTCGGTCATCGGCAGAATCTTGCGGTAGTGGCTGTCACGGGTAAACCCGGCGCCGCTGGTGGTTTCCAGGTTCCACTCCCGGCCCTGGTCATCGGTGAACTTGACGAACAGGTGCAACGGTGCCTGCGCCAAGGTCATTTTCAGGCCCAGATGCTGGCCCAGCACCATGAACAGGGTTGGCATGGAGACACAGTTGCCGTGACGATCGGCGAGGTAATCGGTGAGCAGGCGGTTTYCCGGCTTCTGGCCGGTGGGGTCGGTCAGGTCGTATTGGAACGGCCTGCCCTGGTTCCACGGCCCGGCTTCGTAGACAAAGCGTTTGAGGACGGCGAGCTTGGCGAGGCTGTCGGTTTCCCCGGCCGCCATGCGGTCGAGATCGGTTTCCAGTCGGGCAATCTCCTTCAGCCCCTCGGCCACGTTCACCGAAGGGTCGGTCAGCCGGTCGATGGTGAGCTTGATTTCGGCCATATCGCGGTTGCCCGCAAACAAGGCCTCGACCTGGCTTTGCAGCTGTATATTCGAAAATTCGGATGAATGGGCGGGCAGCACGGCCATCATCAAAACAGCCATCGCCACGACGATTGAACGCACCAACATATCCAGCCCCTATGCCCCGCTACCATTGGTAGTTCGCGGCAAACGGGAGTGTCAAGGCGAACGGATTACCAGTTTAAATGATTCCTGTGGGCAACATGCGGCCTGGCGGCGGCAAGGTGCGGGTGCGTCCTCAATAAAGACCTGAACCAAGCACTCCATTCCCGGAGTGCCACGTAACCTCATGAGATTTAATGATTTTCCAGACATTATATAACATAGACATTATCATATATAGGAACGTTGCCAAGAGTCGCTTCGCTGAGCGCGGTGCGATTTTCGAACTGCGATTAGGATCGGTGGCATTTCTGCATCCAGTCCAGCCGAAGACGATGCGATTTAGGTGTACCTTTGAGAACCAGCGGCAGCGAGCGTCCGAATAGATGTTGAATGGCTCAACGTAGGGGTTGCAGGTTGAAGTACGGCATCATAAGCTTTGTTGAATACAGCGAAGTGGGGGACTGTCGTTTGGACAAATTCATGATTTTCATAGTCGTGTGTATCGGCTTCGTCTTGGTGCAGGTGTTCATCTCCAATCCGGCTGCGCAGAAGATATTGCCCACGAAAGCCTCGGACGGCTTTGGCAGGCGGACCGGGTACGCTGTCGTGCATAGGCTGGTGCTGGTAGCGCTTGTGGCGATTGCCGGGGTCATCGTGTATGCCTTCAACCTGTAGGAGGCGGCGGCAAGTGACCGAACGTCCGACACTGTTTTTCCTGATACCCGCAGCGCTGCTGGTCATCGCCGTCCTTCCGCTGCCTTACGGTTACTACACGCTCTTGCGGCTAGTGGTCACCATTGCGGCGGTCGTCGCAGCCCTTGGCCTATATCAAGCGCGGCAAGCCGTGGTATGGACGGTGATCTTCATGGGCGCTGTCGCACTGCTGTTCAATCCGATCATAACGGTCAGGCTGGATAGATCGGCATGGCTGCCTATCGATCTGGGGCTTGCGGTGTTCTTCACATGGCTGGCATTGTCGCGTCGGTCATGGGCGGGGCGAAAGCAATAGCGCACGGCTTGGTAGGTGTAAGCGATGCCCTGACGTCGAGGGGCACCGGGGGGAACCCGCGTTTCCTCTTATTTGATTGGGGCTTTCGAACTTTTGGCCCAAATATCCGGGGTACCCGTTTATCGCCTTTCAGTGCCCAGACGGGTCAACATACCACCCCGACCGAGAACGCTTAAAAT
>NZ_JBFUFK010000070.1:0-26623 GCF_056403475.1 Rhizobium sp. P2_G9
GCCCCGCTCTGCGCGCGATGCCATACAAAACCGTAAGGTCGGGACGAACAGGAAGGCCAACCCGTCGAACAAACAGGAAATCCCTAACTCATACCTTGACAGCAAAATCCTCATGTGAGGGGGGAGATTGGCAGGAGGCGCGCTCATCGGCTCAAATATCAGTCGAGAACTGGGCGATAGACGGCTGTTTGGGGCAAAGCGGTGCCCCATCCAATCTCCCCCCTTGAGGGGGAGATGCCCGGCAGGGCAGAGGGGGGTAACCGCAGAGACGACGCTCAATGCAGCCCTACCTCTTCACCAACCCCTTCGTCGACAGATGCTTCGGAAACACCGCCGCGGCATATTCGATCGCCGCGGCCAGCGCCTTTTCGCGGCTCAGCCCATCATTCATCATCAGCCGGAACCACAGGCCTTCCATCATCGAGCAGAGGCCGAGCGCCATGGGCTCGGGATCGTAAGCATAATCCGCCTCGGCCTTCATCTCGGCGCAGAGATCGACAAATGTCTTCTGGTAATTGAGGTCGCTGGCGCCGCAGAGGGCCTGGTAGGTCGGGCGCGACTTGGCCTCGCCCCAGAAGGCACACCAGGCGGCGAGCTTGCGCTTGGTGCAGATTTTCCGGTCGAAATCGGCGTTGAGCAGTGCCCAGAGGCGTCCCGCCGCCGTTGGTACCGCCTTTTCCAGCGCAGTGTTCCAATGGCTGGAATATTCGCCCGCCATATATTGCAGGGTCGCGATGAGCAGCTTTTCCTTGCTCTCGAAATGGAAGTTGACGATGCCGCGCGACAGCTCTGCGCCATCGGCGACATTGGCAAGCGTGGTGTCGGCATAGCCGCGCTTGGCGAGCGAATCGATCGTCGCCTCGATCAGCTGCTGCTGTCGGGTTTCCTTCGATGCCTTGCGGCTTTTCTTGTCGGGTTCGATTGCCGGAGCAATATCCATGCCGGATTGCCTGTTCAGGAGAGATTTCTGGCGCGAACTATCCAGCAAGTCAGCTTGCCAAATCACGTGCCGGGTTTTGTTGCGCTCAAGTGCGTAGGGCAATGTTCCCCGCTGTCAAGCACCTTCTGCATGGCGGTCCAGGTGGCTATGTTCTTGTCAACAAAAGCTTTGCCGGTCAGCCGTATAGCCTCGTCATATAGGTCGGCGGTCAGCCGTTTCAATTCCCGCGCCGCTTCCTCACGATACCAGCCGTTACGGCTTTCGGTGCGGATATCGGTGAAGCCGGCATTACGCATTGCCTCGGCGTAGCGCCTTGGCGAGGCCATGCCGAAGGACAGTCCCTCGGCGGCGATATAGGCTCGCATCTCCGACGTCGGCTCGCCGTCGTGGCCGATCAGCCAGTCGGATGCGGCAAAGCTGCCGCCCGGTTTGAGCACGCGAAAAATCTCGGCGAAGATTGCGTCCTTGTCGGGGATATGCACCATGGCGTCCTTGGAGAAGACTACATCGAAACTCTCGTCCGGGAAGGGAAGGCGGCCGGGGGACGCTTGGGTGAATTCGGCGCGGTCGGCGAGGCCAGCTGCGGTGGCGCGGCGGCGGGCGCTTTCGATAACCGGCAGTTCGACGTCGAAGCCGACGATCCGGGCCGGCTGAAATTGCTTGGCAATGAACAGCGTGATGCCACCCGAACCGCAGCCGATATCGAGCACGCGCTTGCCCGTGAGATCGACATGCCGGAGCACGCGCTCCACCTCCGCCGGTCCGCCGGGCGAAAGATAGCCGTCGCCCCAGAGCAGTTCCAGGAAGCGCATATGCACATCATCATATTCAGGCGCATCCTCGGTCATCCCGGTCTCTCCATTCTCCGCCGTTCAGAGGAGTAGAAATCCTATCGCATTTTCAGTCAATTGCAAGATTCTTGCTGAATGTTCATTCAAAATAACTGGACAAGATCATGCTTTTCATGGCAAATCTCCAGGCAATGGATGGGGAGCGCTATGCCGAAATATGATGCAGTGATGATCGGAGGCGGGCATAACGGACTGGTCGCGGCCTGCTATCTGCAGCGCGCCGGGCTGAATGTCGCGGTGGTGGAAAAGAACCCGTGGGTAGGAGGTGCCGCAGTCAGCCGCGAGCTGACGCCGGGGGTCTATTATTCCAACTGTTCCTATGTCTGCTCGCTGTTCCGGCCGGAGATCATGCGCGATCTCGAATTGCCAAAACATGGCCTGCAGATCGTCGCCTATGAGGGCGGTGCCGTGCTGACGCGCGAAGGCGGTTATCTGGCAAGCTATCGCGATCACAACCAGCACCGCCGCGAATTCGCCCGCTATTCGGCCCGCGACGCCGAAGCTTATGAGCGCTATGCCCGCGACGTGACGCGCCAGTGCCGTTTCATCCAGCCGCTGTTGATGCGCACTGCGCCCGATCCATTCTCGTTCAAGCCACGCGATCTCGGCGAGCTGATGTTTCTGGCCAAGAAGGTCGGCGATTTCAGCCCGGAGCAATTGGCTCAGACGCTGCGCTTCTGGACCATGTCGATCTCCGACTTTCTCGACGAATATTTCGAGACAGATGTGGTCAAGGCCTATCTGGCGATATCAGGCATTATCGGCACAGCGCTTGGACCGATGTCGCCCGGCACGGCCTATGTGCTGCTGCATCACTATATGGGCGAGGTCGACGGCTCGGTCGGCGCCTGGGGCTATGCGCGCGGCGGCATGGGGGCGGTGACGCGGGCGCTCGCCTCGTCGTTCAGGGCGTCGGGCGGCACGATCCTGACCGACAGCGAGGTCAGCCAGGTGATCGTCCGGAACGGCAAGGCGGAAGGGGTGGCGCTCGCCGACGGCACGGAAGTGCGCGGCAATTTCGTCGTCTCCAATGCCGATGTGAAGCGCACCTTCCTTAAGCTGGTCGAGGAGAAGGAGCTGCCGGAACGGTTCGTCCATCGTGTAAAACATTTCAAAATGCGGGGATCGTCGGGCAAGGTGAACATTGCGCTCGAAGGCCTGCCGGAGTTCCCGGCGCTGCCTGAGAATTCGACCTGCATCAAGGGCGACCTGCATTTTACCGACACGGTCGAGCGGATGGAGCGGGCCTATGACGACTGGAAGAGTGGCCGTTGGTCTGCCGATCCCTTCCTCGATACGATGATCCCGACGACGCTCGATCCGACCATGGCCGAGACGGGCAAGCATTTCATGAGCTGCTTCGTGCAATATTGCCCGCCCAAGGTCGAGGGTCGCGACTGGACCGATGCCGATCGCGATGCCTTTGCTGACAGCGTTGTCAGCCAGATCGCGGACTATTCGCCGGGTTTCCGTGATCGTATCCTGCATATGGAAGTGCGCACGCCGCGCGAGTTGGAGGCCGAAGTCGGGCTGACGGAAGGCAATATCTTCCAGGGCGAACTGACCTTCGACCAGCTGCTGTTCAACCGGCCGGTGCCTGGCTATGCGCAATATCGCAGCCCGATCGACGGGCTCTATATCTGCGGCTCCTCCACCCATCCGGGCGGTGGCGTCATGGGCGCGCCGGGCCGCAATGCGGCGGCCGAAATCCTCCGTGACCTCAAGAAATCCCGCGAACATATGAGCCCCGCCCATGACATCCTTTGACGCAATCATCATCGGCGCCGGGCACAATGGGCTTGTGGCCGCCGGTTTCCTCGCCAAGGCCGGCCGCAAGGTGCTGGTGCTCGAAGCCTCCGACAAGGCCGGCGGCGCCATCGGTCTCGGCCATGTCATCAACCGGCTGTCGCCAGAGGTGACCAAGGGTCTCGGCGTCGATGCCAGCGCCTTCGCTGGCGAATTGCTGCCCTCCGTGGTGCTCGATCCCGAACGCGGCCCGGCCATCCTGCGCGGCGGCTATGGGGAAACCGTCGAGGGCGTCGGCGCCGACGAGGCCAAAGCCTGGGGCGAGCTGCGCAAGAAGCTGCTGATGCAGGCGATCATGCTGAAGCGGTTTCTCGGCCGCCGGCCGCCGCGTCCGGGCGAGATCGCCTTCAGCGACCTGATCGATCTCGGCCTGACCGGCCTTGGCGTGATCCGTCACGGTCGTGACGAGGCGCGCGATTTCGCCCGTATGCTGCTGATGAATGTTGCCGATATCGCCGACGAATATCTGAGGGATGATCGGCTGAAGGGGCTCGTCTCGTTCGACGCGACGCTCGGCATCCATCTCGGTCCGCGCTCTCCGACATCGTTGCTCGGCCTCTACTATCGCCTGACCGGCGAGGCGAATGGCGCTGCCGGCGGCCAGTTCGTGCCCAAGGGCGGCATGGCGGCTGTGGCGCGGTCGCTGGAGCAGGCGGCTGTCAAGGCCGGCGCCCAGATCCGTTTCCACGCGCCGGTGGCGAAGATCGTTTCGGAGCGCGGCAAGGCGACCGGCGTCGTGCTGGCAAGCGGCGAGGAGATTTCCGCCAAGGCGATCGTCTCGGCCATCCATCCTGCGACAACGCTGAGGAAACTGACCGCGCCGGGCGAGATCGACACGCATCTCGTGACCAGCATGAAGCACGTGCGCAGCAAGGGCGATGCCGCCCGGCTGACGCTGACATTGGACAGACTGCCGGAATTCACCGGCGTACTGCCCTCCAATCTCAGGAGCCGGCTGGTGATCGCGCGCGGCGTGCGCCATGTCGAGGAGGCGTTCAACCCGTCAAAGTATGGCGAGTTCTCCGCCGATCCGGTGATGGAGATCATCCTGCCGAGCCTCTTCGACGCCTCGCTGCCGCCGACGCTGTCGGCCGTGGTGCAATATGCGCCCTATGACCTGCGCGAGGGCTGGGCGAGCGGCAAGCCGAAATTCCTGGCGGCGATCATGGCCGTGCTGGAAGGTTATGCGCCGGGCATCGGCGCGCTGGTCAAATCAAGCGAACTTCTGGTGCCGCCGGATATCGAGGCGGGCTACAACATGCCGGGCGGTCATTGGCATCACGGCGAATTGCAGGTCGACCAGATGCTGCTCAACCGCCCGACTTTTGCGGTTTCAGGCTATGACACGCCGCTCGCCGGTCTCTATCTCGCAAGTGCCGGCAGCCATCCGGGCGGCGGCATTTCGGGCGTGCCGGGGATGAATGCGGCGAAATATATCCTGTCGAGGAGAGACGCATGAACCAGATCCCGAACCTCTCCCGCAATGTCCGTGCCATGCAGGCCGGCCATGTGCTGCTGCCGCTGGAAGAAAGCCCGTTTCATGCGCGGCTCGCGGCACTCAACATCAACAATGACTGGTATGGCTGGTCGGGCTACAAGGCGCCGCACACGCTCGCTGACGAGGAGCTCGAATATTTTGCCATCCGCTCGACGGCGGCTTTGTTCGATATCTCACCGATGACGAAATACCGGATCAGCGGGCCGGATGCCGAGGCTTTCTGCAACCGGCTGACAGTGCGCGATGTGCGCAAGCTCGGCGTCGGCCGCGTCCACTATACCTGCTGGTGCGACGACCAAGGTTATGTGCTGGATGACGGCACGCTCTTCCGCCTCGGCAGCCAGGAATTCCGCCTTTGCTCGCAGGAACGGCATCTGCCCTGGCTGCTCGACAGTGCCGAGGGTTTTGACGTGACGATCCGCGACGAAAGCACGGACATTGCCGGCCTGGCGCTGCAGGGGCCGGTCTCGTATGTGGTGCTGCGCGATGCCGGTTTTGATGGCGTCGAGAACCTGAAACCGTTCCATCTCGCCAGTTTCCCGCACGAGGGCGACAGCGTCGTCATCTCCCGCACCGGCTTTACCGGCGATCTAGGCTACGAATTGTTCTGTCCGCGCCAGCAGGCGCTGAGCCTCTGGGACCGGCTGATGGCGGTGGGCGAAAAGAACCGACTGCGCGCCATCGGCTATGCGGCGCTCAACCATGCCCGTGTCGAAGCCGGTTTCATCGTTGCCAATGCCGATTTCGTCACCTCGGAGACTGCTTTGCGCGAAGACAGGCTTCGCCTGCCCGACGAGATCGGGCTCGACTGGCTGGTCGATCTGGAGAAGCCGAATTTCAACGGTCGCAATGCGATCGTCAAGGCGCGCGAAAAGAAGACGCTCCGGCATATTCTCGTCGGCCTGGAGGTCGAGGGCAATGTCGCCGGGCCGCTATCGCTGATCTATCATCGCAAGAAGCGCGAAGTGGGCATCATCACTGCCTCGGCCTGGTCGCCGATCCTCAAGAAGAATATCGCCATTGCCAGCCTGACGCGGCCCTATGGTGAGAAGATTTTGGGCGATCTCTGGGTGGAGATCTATGCGCTGCGCGAGCTCAACTACCAGAAACTGATGAAGCCGGTGAAGATCGTGCCGCGGCCTTTCCTGAAGCTCGACCGGCGCGGCGCCAATCCGCCCGGACTGATGTGATGGATGACGAAGCGCGCGAGAACTGGCGGCTGATTCTCTCGCCCACCGGCGAGGACTGGTCCGGCCGGACGCGCTATGCCGCGGCGATGTATTTCTTTAGGACTGGCGAGATGAGCGCCGAGGTGCTGGAGATTTACCGCATCTGTTCGCGGCTGGATGGCGAGGATGCCGTGGATGCGTTGAGAGCGTACCATATGGGTGGAGAGTGGATTGAGAAGGTGGAGAGGGTGAGGGCCGGTTTGGAGATCGAAACACCCCCCTCTGTCCTGCCGGACATCTCCCCCTCAAGGGGGGAGATCGGCTAGGGGCACGCGCTTGACCAGCAACAAACGCCGAATTCCGGGATATGACGATAGATGGGGGCGAGAGGGTGCCCCCACCCAATCTCCCCCCTTGAGGGGGAGATGCCCGGTAGGGCAGAGGGGTGGCCGCGATCCGCGAGGACGATTTAAATCTCTACTTAACCCATGGATTAACCAGCGAAATTCATAATTAATTAAATATCGAAACATTGCTGCACTGCAGTTGACAGCCACAATTGGGCAGCGCAAGGATATCTTAAATTCGACGTAAGACACTCGTAACAGGCCTGAAAATATCCGGCCTGTCGAATTTCTATTTGTCTCCGAGGAAATGGCGTGACGATATACCTGCCCATCGCCGAGCTGTCGGTGAATATCTTCATCATCCTCGGCATGGGTGCGGCCGTCGGTTTCCTGTCGGGCATGTTCGGCGTCGGCGGCGGCTTTCTGATCACGCCGCTTTTGATTTTCTACAACGTGCCGCCGGCGATCGCGGTGGCGACGGGCGCCAACCAGGTCATCGCTTCGTCGATCTCGGGCGCGATCACGCATTTCCGGCGCGGCACGATCGACCTGAAACTCGGCTCGGTTCTGCTGGCCGGCGGCCTCGTCGGCGCGACGATCGGCGTCTGGATCTATGGCGTGCTCCGGGTGCTCGGCCAGCTCGACCTGGTGATTTCGCTGCTTTACGTCATCCTGCTGACCACTGTCGGCGCGATGATGATGTGGGAAAGCGTCAACGCCATCCGCCGGGCGCGCCGCAACGAAGCGCCTGTGGTGCAGCGCAATCCGCACAATTGGGTGCACAAGCTGCCGCTGAAGATGCGGTTCAAGAAATCGAAGATCTACCTCTCGGTGATCCCCGTGATCGGGCTCGGGCTCGGCGTCGGCATATTGACCTCGATCATGGGCGTCGGCGGCGGCTTCATCATGGTGCCGGCGATGATTTATCTGCTGCGCATTCCGGCCAGCGTCGTGGTCGGCACGTCGCTGTTTCAGATCATCTTCGTCTCGACCTATTCGACCATCATCCAGGCGGTCACCAACCATTCGGTCGATATCGTGCTGGCCTTCATCCTGATGCTGTCGGGCGTCGTTGCGGCGCAATATGGCGTGCGGGTCGGTCAACGGCTGAAAGCCGAGCAGCTGCGTGCGCTGCTGGCGATGCTGATCCTGGCTGTCGGCCTGCGGCTGGCAATCGATCTGTTCGTGCCGCCGGGCAATCTCTATTCGCTCGCACATGCCGGGTCCGGTCGATGAAATGGCTTGTGGCAGCATTGCTGATCCTCTCCGCGGCGCCGGTTCTGGCGCAGACGGATGTCGACCGGTCACTGCAGCCGGAAGCGGTCAATATCGGCGTCAGTTCAAAAGAGATCGCCATCGCCCCGGATTTTGCCGGCACCGATGTGACAGTGTTCGGCGCGGTCGACAATGCCGATCCGGAGTTGCTGAAGAATGGTGGTTACGACATCGTCGTGTCGCTGGAAGGGCCGCGTGATTTCATCACCATACGCAAGAAGGAGCGTGTCGCCGGCGTCTGGATCAATCGGCACTCGGTCACCTTCGAATATATGCCGGAATCGTTTTCCATGGCCTCGACCAGGGCGATCGACCTGATCGCCAAGCCGGCGGAACTCTTTACATTCAGCGTGGGTTTCCCGCGGGTGAAGATCGTGCCCTCGACGTTTTCCGGACGCGCCTCTGATATCGATGAGTATCGCGACGCCTTCATGGCGCTGAAGCAGCGATCGAAACTCTACCAGAGCAATCCGGGCGGCGTGACCTTCATCTCGTCGTCGCTGTTCCAGGCCAATATTCACATCCCGGCCGATATTCCCAACGGCACGCATACGATCCGAGCCGTGCTGTTCCGCAAAGGTGTTTTCGTCGCCGAGAAGCAGATGACGCTTGAGGTGGTGAAGACCGGGCTCGAGGAAAGCATCACCTTTGCCGCCAAGCAGCGGCCGCTGTTCTATGGATTCTTTGCCGTGCTGCTGGCCGTGATGACCGGCTGGGGCGCCAGCCTGATGTTCCGCAAGGACTGATTGCGGTCAGCCGCGCAGCATGTGATAGGCGAAGGAGTGGATGCGGCCCTGGCTCAGCATATGCGCCGTTAGCCGCTCCTTTTCGAACAGGCCGGCAAAGGCGCGGTTGTCGATGTCGAGTCCGCCGGTCATGACACCGAAGGACGGCATGATCAGCCGCCGGCCGTCGATGGCGAAGCAGGGGCGGCGCACGGCGCGCTCCTTGCGCCAGAGTGTGGCGGCCGGGTGCAGGTGGCCGGCAATCTCGCCCGCCTGCGGCGCCTTCTGCGGCTCGTGGCGGAAATGCAGGCCGGCATAATCGAGCGTATCGGCGGAGATGCCGGCAAGATCGGTGACGCCGTCGGGGTCGTGGTTGCCGTTGATCCAGATCCATTCGCGGCCGCGCGCCATGGTGTTGATCATCAGGCGGAATTCCACCGGCATATGAACGGAGCCGATGCGGTCATGGAAATTGTCGCCGAGCGAGACGACGATTTTCGGATTGTGGCGGGCGATGACGCTTTCGAGGATGCGCAGCGTCGCCAGCGTGTCCCAAGGCGGCAGGAGCTGGCCGCGGCGGGCGAAGGCTGCTCCCTTTTCGAGATGCAGGTCGGAGATGCAGAGCAGGCCATGTTCGGGCAGGAGCATGGCGCCGGCGGGGTCGAAGAGGAGCGTCTGGCCGGCGAGTTCGGATTCGCAGGCGGGGGCGGTGAGGGATTGATGGTCTGGGGAGATTCTGGCGAGGCGGTTCATTCGGCGATACCCCCCTCTGTCCTGCCGGACATCTCCCCCTCAAGGGGGGAGATTGGCTGGGGGCACACTGCTTGCCAGATTTTAGATGTCGAGGCTGGGGCGAGAGGTCGCCACGAGTCAATCTCCCCCCTTGAGGGGGAGATGTCCGGCAGGGCAGAGGGGGGTAGCTCCGCGCTGAAACCAATCACATTGTTCAACTCATCGCATCCTGTATCAAATCATCCGCCGCTTCCGCCAGCAGTGCCTCATCCGCGGCGCCGGCCACCGATTCCTTGCCGATTTCCAGCATGATCGGTATGGCGAGCGGCGAAATCTGGTCGAGGCGCATCAGTTTGATGTGCCCCTTGATTCGTGCCAGCATATCGCCAAGTCGCTGGATATCCAAAAGTCCCTTTGCGGCATCCTGCCGCGTCGCCTCCAGCAGGATGTGGTCCGGCTCATGCGCCCGCAGCACGTCATAGATCAGGTCGGCGGACACCGTGACCTGGCGGCCGGTCTTTTCCTTGCCGGGATGGCGGCGTTCGATCAGGCCGGCGATGACGGCGCAGGTGCGGAAGGTGCGTTTCAGCAACCAGGTTTCGTTGAGCCAGGCTTCGAGGTCGTCACCCAGCATATCCTCATCGAAGAGTTCGGACACGGATGTCTTTTTCGTCGAGAAGAAGGCGCCAATATCCTCCAGCGCCCAGACGGCGAGCGAATAGTCAGTGGCGACGAAGCCCAGCGGCTTCAGCCCCACGCGATCCATCCGGCGGGTCAGGAGCATGCCGAGCGTCTGATGCGCCAGCCGCCCCTCGAAGGGATAGGCGACCATATAGAAGCGGTTTCCGCGTGGAAAAGTCTCGATCAGGAGTTCGTCGCGTTTCGGCAGCACGGATTTCTCCGCCTGGATCGCCAGCCAGTCGCGCACCTGGTCGGGCAGTTCGCGGCGCTTTTCCGGATCGGCGATCATGGCGCGCACGCCGTCGGCGAGATAGGTCGAAAGCGGAAACTTGCCACCGGCATAGGCGGGAATGCGCGGATCGGCGGAGCGGGCTTCCGAGGCAAGGCATTCGTTCTCGCGAATGCCTTCGAAGCGCAGCACCCTGCCGCCGAACATGAATGTGTCGCCCTGCGACATGGTTTCGAGGAAATATTCCTCGACCTGGCCGAGCACCGGCCCACCACGACCCGCCGTGCCGCGGCCGGATTTCACCAGCCGGACATTGAGCACCGGCGATTCAACGATCGTGCCGACATTGAGGCGATATTGCTGGGCGAAGGCGGGGTTGGAGACGCGCCAGAGGCCGTCCTTGGTCTTGCGGATCTTGGCGTAGCGCTCGTAGCTTTTCAGCGCATATCCGCCGGTGGCGACGAAATCGAGCGCCCGCTCAAACGTCTCCCAGGAGAGGTCGGCATAGGGCGAGGCGGTGGTGATCTCGTCATAGACCTGGAGTGCATCGAACGGGTCGGCGCAGGCGAGGCCCATAATGTGCTGGCAGAGCACGTCAAGCGCGCCCTGGCCCACAGGCGGCGTGTCCTGGGCGCCGAGATAGTTGGCGTCCAGCGCCGCCTGACATTCCATCACTTCGAAACGGTTGGCCGGCACGAGAATGGCCCGGCTTGGCTCGTCCATGCGGTGGTTGGAGCGGCCGATACGCTGGGCCAGCCGCGAGGCGCCCTTCGGTGCGCCGACATGGATGACGAGGTCGACATCGCCCCAATCGAGGCCTAGATCGAGGGTGGAGGTGGCGACGACGGCGCGCAGCCGGTTGTCGGCCATGGCGGTCTCCACCCGCCGGCGCTGGCCGACATCGAGCGAACCGTGATGCAGCGCGATCGGCAGGCTGTCCTCGTTGATGCGCCAGAGTTCCTGGAACAAAAGTTCGGCCTGCGAACGGGTATTGACGAACAGGATCGTCGTCCTGTGCTCCTTGATCGCTTCGTAGACCTCGCCCATGGCATAGCGCGCCGAATGGCCCTGCCAGGGGATGCGCTCTTCCGTGCCGAGAATGGTGATGATCGGCCGGGCGCCGCCCTGAACGGTGACGAGGGCGGAGAGATTGTCTTCGCCCGGGATTTGCGGCACCAGCCAGCGGCGCAGGTCATCGGGATCGGCGACGGTGGCGGAGAGGCCGATGGTCATGAGGCCCGGCGCCAGTTTTCGCAGCCGCGCCAGGCCGAGCGCCAGCATATGGCCGCGCTTCGAGGTCACCAGTGAATGCAATTCGTCGAAGATGACGAATTTCAGGTCCTTGAAGAAACGTTCCGCCTCCTTCGACGAGATCAGCAGCGCCACCTGTTCCGGCGTGGTCAGCAATATGTCGGGCGGATTGAGGCGCTGGCGGGTGCGCTTGTGTTGCGAGGTGTCGCCGGTGCGGGTCTCGATCTCGATCGGCAGGGCCATTTCCATGACCGGCCGTTCGAGATTACGCTCGATGTCGACGGCCAACGCCTTCAGCGGCGAGATGTAGAGTGTATGGATGCCCTGGAAGGCGGTGCCCGGCCTTTTCTTGCCGCGGGAATTGAGGTCGATCAGCGACGGCAGGAAACCGGCCAGGGTCTTGCCGGCGCCGGTCGGGGCGATCAACAGGGCCGATTGGCCGCCAGCGGTCTTTTCGAGCAGGCCGAGCTGATGCTCGCGCGGCTGCCAGCCTTTGGAGGCGAACCAGGTCGAAAACGGCGGCGGCAGCGTGATTGCCGTGCTCCTCTCCGTTTTTGCGTCCATGGTCGTTCCTCTTTCGTTCAGGACGAAGATAGACGTTTCGGGCCGCTTGGCAATAGCTGCAGAAAGCCGCTTGACGGAACGGATAATCATGGATATAAATTATCCATGATTAAGGAGCAGGTCGATGAAGCTTAGTGACGGCGTCGAACAGGCAATCCACAGCGTGGCAATGCTGGCAGGGCTGACGCCCGGTGGCGTGCTCGCGGCAGCGGCGCTGGCCGAGTTTCATGGGGTTTCGCCGAGCTATCTGCTCAAGCATTTGCAGGCGTTGTCGGGTGCGGGCATCCTTGAAACGGTGCCGGGACCGAAGGGCGGCTACCGGCTCGCCAAGACAGCGGAAAAGATCACTCTGCTCGATGTCGTGCTGGCCGTCGAAGGTTCCGAACCGGCCTTTCGCTGTGCCGAAATCCGCCAGCGTGGGCCGAGCCCGCTGCCGGAAAAACCGGTGCGCCCCTGCGAGATCAATGCGGCCATGCTGAGAGCCGAGCGCGCCTATCGCGCCGAACTCGGCCGCGTCACCATTGCCGAACTTCTTGGCGAGGTGGCGGCGCATGACACATCCGGTGCGGTTGCCGCCAGGGGCTGCGCCTTTCTCGAGCTTCACGAACGAAGATCAACCTGACCCAAGAAGAGGAAATGACCATGCATCCGCGTTTCAATTTCGCCAAGGCTTCTCCCGATGCCTACAAGGCCGTCTCGGCGCTCGAAGAATATGTCCAGAATTCCGGCCTCGACCGCCGCTTCATCCATCTGATCAAGCTGCGTGCCTCGATCATCAATGGCTGCGCCTATTGCGTCGACATGCATGTCAAGGAATCGCGCCATGACGGTCTGTCGGAACAGTGGATCAACCTGATGTCGGTCTGGCGGGAATCACCTGTCTACGATGACAAGGAGCGGGCGCTGCTCGGCTGGGTCGATGCCGTCACCAATATCGCCCAGACCGGCGCGCCGGACGCGGTCTTCGAAGAGCTGAAAAAGCATTTCAGCGAAAACGAGATGACCAACATCACGGTGGCGATCGGCGCGATCAATGTCTGGAATCGGCTGGCGGTCGGCTTCCGTGCCCCGCATCCGATCGGCAAGCCGGCCAAGGCCGCCTGATAGTCAGGCGAAGAAGGGATGGGGCGGCCCCGCTGTCGCTCTTTCCCGCATATTCGTGAGCGCCCGGTGGATGTCGTCATCCGTCATCCGCAGCCCGAAGAGGCCCGTCAGGACGTCGTAGAACTCGGCGTCATCCGTCAGCATTCTCAGTTCCGCCTCGCCGGAGGCTTGGCGGATCTTGAGGCGCCTGTTGAATAGGGTGAGCCGTGTCGCGTCCCTGCCCGGTAGGGCCGCGATGATATTGGCGCGATAGGGGCTCTCAGGATGCGTGCCGGTAAACCAGTTGCAGATTTCATATTCGGCATCGACGCGGGGCAGGCGCACGACGCGGTAGATATGTTCCCAGTGGTCGCCGAGCCATGATTGCAGCACCAGTTCGTCGCCCATGGCGATGAAGCGCATCGGTTCGTGCGGCGTCGGCTGTGTGATGTCCGTTTCCATCCGCAAGGCGGCCGTGGGGGCAAGGTTGCCGAAGCCGACATCGGCAAGATAGGGACCTTCCGGCAGGTTGACCTGCAGCACCATGTGCAGCATCGGCCGCGGCGCGTCGATGTCCAGGCCGCGCACGACACGCGCCTGCAGGCTGGTGATGTCGTAGCCCAGCGAGCGCAGCCCGGCACGGAACAGCATGTTCTGTTCAAAACAGTAGCCGCCGCGCCCGCCGTCGATCATCTTTGCCTGCAGCGAGGCGATGTCCAGTCGCGGCGGACGATCGAGCAGGATGTCGATGCTTTCGTAAGTGATCGCCGACGAATGAGCGGAGATCAATCCTTGCAGCGTTTTGATCGTCGGCGTCACAGCACCGCGATAGCCGATGCGTGCCAGCCAGGCAGCCTGATCGAAGGTCTCTTCCGTCATTGCCGGGTCATCTCGGGTGAGGGAAATTTCTGCGTCGGATTTTTGGACCGGAATGGACGAGGGTATAGGGAACGATTTTCACGGCACCGCCTGCTGTTTCCATGACATCATCCTCCCCTTGGCGCTGAATGTCAGGCGAAAAGTGTTGTTGGCCGTAAAATATGCGTCTTGGGATCGGCGGTCAAATCACATCGCTAGGCGGGCACGTGGCCGTAGAGGAACTGTCGCCGATAATCATCTGTCGTGCCATGCCCCTCATCTGCCTGCCGGCATCTTCTCCCCGTAGTGACGGGGAGAAGGGACCTGGGGCGCCGTCTTCGCGTCTTTCGAGCGTCTGCGGATGTCTGCCGTGAGGCAAACTCGGAGCGGATTCCCTCGCCCCGTTTACGGGGAGAGGGTTAGGGTGAGGGGCAATTACATCGCGTTGGCCAGGAAGAGCAGACCGATAATCGGCTCACCCGCATCCATGCGGATGATAGTTTCCTCACTTGCGAACGTTTGCATCCCATGCCCAGCCAGCATCTTCTCGACATGGTCGGCAGAATGCGCATAGCGTAGGGATTGCTTGAGTTCAAAGCCTTCAGCGGCCAAAGCCTTCTCCACCGAAAATGCAAAAACCCCATCCGGCTTCATCAGCGCAGCCACATTGGCAAAGGCAGCATCGAGGTCACCGAGATACATCATCACATCGGCGGCGGCGATCAGGTTGGCGCGGTGGAGGGCGCGGTCGCCGAACAGGCGGGAGGTCTCGGGCGAGAGCGACAGGTCGGCCTTGGCGAGGTGATCGTAAAGATTTTTATTCTCGGCCTTGGCAAGCATGTTTTCCGAGAGGTCGTAGCCCTCCAGCATCGCGCATCGACCGTGGATTTCCCCGCCGAACAGGCCGGTACCGCAGCCGAGGTCGACCACGTGGCCGTAAGGCGGCGGCCGGTGCGCTTCGATCAGCCGCATCAATTTGCCGGGGACGCTGTAGCCCAGTCGCTCGACCAATGCCGTGTCGAAACGGTCGGCATAGTCGTCGAACAGGCCCTCTACATAACGGCTCGGCGGTAGCGAGGGATGGGCGGCGCTGTCGATCAGTGCGAGCTTCAGGCTGGCGCCGAAAATGTCGTCAGGTACGAGTTCCAGCGTGCGCCGATAGGCGTCGGCGGCGCCTGTTGCGCCTGCCTTTTCGCGGTACTCGCCGAGCCGGAACCAGCCGGCGGCCCAGCTTGGTGCGAGTTCCAGTGCCTGCTCCATCAATTCGGCAGCGGCAGCGGGGTCGCCGCCTTCGGCGAGCATGGAAGCATAGTCGGCGCGGCGGTCGGCGACGAGGTCGCCAGAGGTGAGATTGCGTTTTCCGGCAGGGGCCATGGCTTTTTCTTTGCTTTGAAACAGAGTTTGTCTAATTTTGGCCGCGAGTGGCGGTCAAGCGATTCATTCCGAATCAAAGGTGGAGATGGGCATGGCGGACGGTTTCAACCGTATTCTGGGTGATACGCCCATGCGGACAGTCGTCAAGCTGATTATCCTCTGCGTCGTTGTCGGCTTCGTCATGAGCACGTTCGGCATCTATCCGGGCAATATCCTCTACTGGATCCGGCACGTGTTTTTCGATCTCTGGCGCAACGGCTTTGCCGCGCTCGGCAAGGTCGGCGATTATCTGCTGTTGGGGGCTGTGATCGTCATCCCGCTTTTCATCATCTCTCGTATTCTGAACTGGCGTAAGTCTTGAACTCTCACTCTCTCTCCCGGCGGCGGATTCTGGCCGGGCTTGCTTCCTCTGCCGGCCTGATCCTGCTTTCGGCCTGCAGCACGAGCTCCGTGCTTGCGCCGGCGGCACCTGCAGAGGACAGCGCGACGGCGGATGTCAGCGCTTCGGCCCTGCCGCTGGTCAACGCGATCCGCGCCCGGCACAGATTGCCGCCGTTGAAGGTGGCGAAGGTGGTGGTCGCGGCGGCCCAGGACCAGGCGGTGCGCATGTCGAGCTATGGCAAGATGAGCCATTTCATCGGCCCGGACAAAAGCTTCTTCGCCCGGATGAAGCGGCAGGACGTGCCGATGCCGGCGGCAGAAAACATCGCGGCCGGTCAGCAATCGATCGAGGAGGCGGTGTCGGCCTGGGAACATTCGCCGCATCACCTGGAAAACATGCTCGGCCGCTATGACTCGGTCGGCGTGGTCGAGGCGCGCAATCCCGGCACCGGCAATATTCCCTATTGGGCCATGGTGCTCTGCCGGGTCACCCAGCCGCCGGCCGCGGCCGGCATGCCGCCGATGTTCCTGTGAGGGCCTGATGGAGCAGAAGACGGGCTCGTCGGGCGCCTTCGAGGTCACGCACCGCATGGTGCTTGGCCTGGCACTGCCGATGACCTTCGGCTTCCTCACCATTCCGCTTCTCGGTTTCACGTCGACCGCGGTGGCCGGAAGGCTCGGCGATCCCAATGTGCTGGCGGGGCTGGCGATCGGCGCAGTCCTGTTCGACCTGATCTTCGCTTCGCTGAATTTTTTGCGTGCTTCGACCACGGCGCTGGTTGCCCAGGCCTGGGGCAGGGGTGAGTGGGACGAGCAGGAGGCGGTGTTCTGGCGAGCGCTGATCCTGGCCGTGGCGCTCGGCGTCGCTATCGTCATCCTCGGACCGCTGTTGCTCAAGGTCGGCCTCTGGATCATGTCGCCCGATCCGGGTGCGGCGGCTGCAACGAGCCGCTGGTTTTCGATCCGTATCCTCTCAGGGCCGGCGGCGCTGGCCAATTACGCCATCCTCGGCTACCTGCTCGGTTGCGGCCGTTCGCGCATCGGGCTTTTGCTGCAGGCGCTGATCAACGGCATCAATATCGTGCTCTGTATCGTGCTTGGCCTGGTCCTCGGCTGGGGCATTTCCGGCATTGCGCTGGCGACGATCACCGGCGAGACCGTGGGTGCGCTGGTTGGTATCGCCATCATTCTCGCCGGCTTTCGGCGGCGCAATCCGTGGCTGATATCTGGCCTGTTCGACCGGGGTAAATTGCTGAGCCTGTTTTCGCTCAACAGCGATATCATGGTGCGTTCCTTCCTGCTCCTGGCGGCCTTCCTGCTGCTGACGCGCGCCGGTGCTGGCCTCGGTCCGGTGACGCTGGCCGCCAATGCGGTGCTGATGAATTTCTTCATGATCTCCGGCTACTGGCTCGACGGGCTGGCGAATGCCGCCGAGACGATCATCGGCCGTTCGATCGGTGCGCGCTTCCGCCCAGCCTTCGACCGTGGCTTGAAACTCACCTGGTGGTGGTCGCTCGGTCTAGCGGCTTTGACAGGATTGCTGGTCATGGCGGTGGGCGGGCCGGTGATCGATTTCCTGACGACATCGGAGCCGGTGCGCGCGATCGCCTATGCGCACCTGCCATGGGCGGCGCTGACGGCGCTCACCGGCTGTCCCGCCTTCCTGATGGACGGCGTCTTTATCGGCGCCACCTGGTCGCATGCGATGCGCAACCGCATGCTGATGGCTTTCGTCGGCTATATCATTGCTTTGGTGGTGCTGGTGCCGATCGCCGGCGATCACGGACTTTGGCTGTCGCTCAATATCTTCCTGCTGCTACGCGGCATCACGCTGGCGCAGGCACTGCCGAAGCTCAGGGATCAGATTTTCCTTTCGGCCCAATAATTCAGCCGAGTGTCCCTTATACTGCGGATCGACGCCAGTTTCTCCCGATCGCAGAGTGCTGACAGACCCTTGATGATGCGGGCGGGCAGGCCGGGACCTTCATAGACCATGGCTGAATAGAGCTGGATCAGGTCGGCGCCGGCGCGGATTTTCTCTGCCGCCGTTTCCGGCGAGTGAATGCCGCCGACGCCGATGAGCGGGAAGGCCGGGCCGAGGCGCTTGCGCATTTTTGCCAGCACCGTCGTGGCCTTGTCGAACAGCGGCTTGCCGGAAAGGCCGCCGGCTTCCTTCGCGGCGGCCTGGTCCTTGAGACCGTCGCGCGACAGCGTCGTGTTGGAGACGATCAGGCCGTCGAGCTTGCTGGCCAAAGCTTCGGCGGCGACATCGTCGAGGCCTTCTTCGGTCAGATCGGGTGCGATCTTGAGGAAGACGGGCACGGTCCGGCCGGCTTTCCGGCCCTCCTCGTCCCGCGCGGAAAGCACGGCGTCGAGCAGCGCTTTGAGGCTTTCGCGCGCCTGCAGGTCGCGCAGGCCCGGCGTGTTGGGCGAGGAGATGTTGGCGGTGAAATAGCGCGCCAGCGAATAGAACGTCCTGATGCCGGCGACATAGTCGGCGATGCGGTCGGCGGCGTCCTTGTTGGCGCCGATATTGACGCCGATCAGGGCTGAGGCCGGCAGGCCTTGCAGACGCGTGAGCGCGGCCTGGTGCCCCTCATTGTTGAAGCCGAAGCGGTTGATTACGCCTTCGTCGGCGACGAGCCGGAAGAGACGCGGTTTCGGGTTGCCGGTCTGCGGCTTCGGCGTGACGGTGCCGATTTCGGTGAAGCCGAAGCCGAGTTTGAGCATCGCCATCGGCACGTCGGCATTCTTGTCGTAGCCGGCGGCCAGGCCGAGCGGATTGGGGAAACTGAGCCCGGCCAATTCCACTTTCAGCCGCGGGTCCGCGCGCAGTGCGCAGGCGGGGGCGAGGGAGCTCTTCAGGCCGACAATCGACAGGCCATGCGCCGTCTCCGGATCGATGCGGAACAGGCCAGCGCGGATCAGAGGCCAGAGTGCATCCCTCATTCCGGCAGCTCCGGGAAGATGTGGTCGCCGGCGGCGTCGAGCGGCAGCGGCTTGGCCCAGAGCACGGCTTCGAGCGGCAGGTGGCCGTAGAGATGCGGGAAAAGGTCGCCGCCGCGCGAGGGCTCGTATTTCAGTGCATCGCCCAGCTCGGCGCCGTCGGCGGCCACCAGCAGCAGGCCCTGCTGGCCGTGGAAATAGAGTTCCGCGGTGCGTTTTGCCTGGGCAGCGGTGGAGAGATGGATGTAGCCATCCTGGATATCGATGCCGGCGCCGGTGAACAGGCCGGCTTTTTCGGCCGCCCGCCATAAATCGGCGGAAACGATCTTGTAAATAGTTGCCATGTGCGTCTCTCCGGTTTCTGGCCTCCTAACGCCTTTTGCCGCCGCCGGGAAGGCCTGCAACATTGCCAGATCCCCAAAACGGAGGAAAACCGATGCAAGCGAAACTCCTGGCCGCCCTTTTCGTCCTCACCGCATTCCCTGCCTTCGCTCAGAGCAATGAAACGGCGCGCTACCAGCTGATCTCCGTCTCAGGCGGCTTCGTGCGGCTCGATACGGTCACCGGCGTGATGACCTTCTGCCGCGACGAGGTCGACAGTTTCCGCTGCGGTCCGATCTCGGCCGATGCCGACAAGCAGGCTATGCGGCCGGATGCCGGCGAGGAGAAGGCACGGCCGGAGGCTGGCATTGAGCCGAAGCAAGGCGATCGTCTCGAGCCGGGCTTCAAGGAAGACAAATCCAGCGAGGATTTCGACCGGGCGCTGACGATGATGGACAAGGCCATGCGCCATTTCATGGCAATGAGCCGGGAAAACCAGAAGGATTGCAATCTCTGAACGGCTTTTCTCCTTGAAAAGCCAGCCTGATTGCGCTGTTCTATCCAGATGGAGAAAAATGGATGCGGCGCTCAAGCCGCGCCGTGGGGGGACAATGGCTGGCGCCGCAACAATCATCATTGCCGATGATCATCCGCTGTTTCGCGGGGCCTTAAAGCAGGCGCTATCGATGGAGGATGGTGCGCGGGTGATCGAGGCGGGCGATTTCGTCACCGCCCGCCAGGCGGCGGCCGACTATCCCGATGCCGATCYGATGTTGCTCGACCTGACCATGCCGGGCGCCAGCGGACTATCGGCGCTGATGATGATCCGCGCCGAATATCCCAACATTCCCGTCGCGGTGATCTCCGCCAGCGACGACCAGCCGACGATCCGGCGGGCGCTGGAACTCGGCGCTTCGGCCTTCATTTCGAAATCGAACGGCATCGACGAAATCCGCGATGCGATCGACACAGTGCGCCAGGGCGGCATCTGGGTGCCGCCGGGTTTCGACGCCGGCCGCGAGCACGACCCGGAGATGGAGCGCTTGATTAGCCGGCTAAAAATGCTGACGCCACAGCAGACCCGCGTGCTCGGCATGATCGGCGAAGGCCTGCTCAACAAGCAGATCGCCTATGAGCTCGGCGTCTCGGAGGCGACCATCAAGGCGCATGTCTCGGCGATCCTGCTGAAGCTCGATGTCGACAGCCGCACGCAGGCGGTGATCCAGCTCGGCAAGATCGGCGTGACGCTGCCGGGGTAAGGTTGGCAGCGTCACGGCTTATCTGAATTACTTTCCCTTCCAGACCGGGTCGCGCTTCTCGGCAAAGGCGCGGGCGCCTTCGAGATTGTCCTCGCTGCCATAGAGGATGTCGACGGTCTTGAGCTGGCGGCGGGTGATCTTGTTCATCGTGTCCTGGAACTTGTTGCCCTCGGCCTCGCGCACGACTTCCTTGATCGCGGCATAGACCAGCGGCGGCCCATTTTCGAGCAGGCGGGCGAGTTCCCAGGCGCGCTCCATCAGCTTGTCGGCGGGCAGGATCTCGTTCACGAAACCCCAGCGATGCGCCTCGTTGGCGTCCAGCCAGCGGCCGGTCAGCAGCATGTCCATGGCAATGTGATAGGGAATGCGTTTCGGCAGCTTGATCGAGGCTGCGTCGGCCACCGTGCCGGAGCGGATTTCCGGCAGGGCGAACGTGGCGTGCTCGGCGGCGAGGATCATGTCGGTCGAAAGCGCAATTTCGAGGCCACCGCCACAGCAGATGCCGTTGATGGCGGAGATGATCGGCTTGTTGAGGTCGCGCAGTTCCTGCATGCCGCCGAAGCCGCCGACGCCATAGTCGCCATCGACCGCGTCGCCCGCGGCGGCAGCCTTCAGATCCCAGCCGGGGCAGAAGAATTTCGGGCCGGAGCCGGTGATGATGGCGACGCGCAGCGTCTCGTCATCACGAAAATCCTGGAAAATCTTGCCCATGATGCGGCTGGTGATCAGGTCGATGGCATTGGCCTTCGGCCGGTCGATGGTGACTTCCAGAATGCCGCCCTCACGGCGGGTTTTTATCGGGGTGTCGGTCATAATGTGCTCCCTCTGACAATTTCAATCGAGGGGCATTTACCCCTCACCAACTTCGGCCAAGGGTTCGCAAGTGCTCACCCGGCCTTCGTATCCTCTCCCGCAAGGGGCGAGGAAAAACCTGTGGCACCGCCTTGCCCCAAACGCGGCCCGTAATTGTGGCACCCTGCCTCTCCCCTTGCGGGAGAGGATAGCAAGCCCGCGCGAGACCAAAGGTCGAGTGCTTGGGCGCGCTTGGTGAGGGGTGAAACCACACCCAGGCAAACATCGCTTACAGGCTACTTCCTCATCCGCACCAGTGCATCCGCCGCGACGACGCCCTGGCCTTCCGGCAACACCATCAGCGGATTGATGTCCAGTTCCTCGATATCGGCAGCCTTGGCCGCAACAAAATCGGCGGCGGCGGAGACAGCGTCGACCAGGGCTGCGATGTCGCCCTTGGCCTGGCCGCGATAGCCGTTCAACAGCTTGGTGATCTTCAGCCCGTCGATCGCCTTGCGGATCGCCTCTTTCGTCGCCGGCAGGGTAATGATCGCCGAATCATCCATCAGTTCCACCAGGACGCCGCCGGCGCCGACCGTCAGCACCGGACCGGCAACCGGGTCGCGCAGTGCGCCGACGATCAGTTCGGCCACCGGCTTGGCGGCCATCTTCTCGACGAGGAAACCATTGGCGACGCTGGCCATGGCGTTAGCGGCTTCGATGACTTCGGCCTCGGTTTTCAAGTTGAGCTTCACCGCGCCGGCTTCCGTCTTATGGGCAACGCCAGAACCCTTGAGCGCCACGGGGAAGCCGATGTCAGCAGCGGCTTTGGCGGCCTCTTCGGCCGTGGCAACCAACTTACCGGCTGGCACGGGCAGGCCAAAGGGCTTCAGCGCTTCTTTGGACTCATGCTCGGTCAGTGTCGCAGCTTCGCCATCCGAGCCTGGGGCCTTCAGCAGCGGGGCGGGCGCTGGTCCGGCCCAAGCCTGGTGGATGAAATGCGCCACTTCGACCGCGGCCAGTGCCTCGTCGATGCCGAGGAATGGCACGACGCCGTTTTCGACCAGGGTGAAGGCGACATGTTCCGGCAGGTTCTCGCCCATCGAGGCGACGACAGCGGCGTTGGCGCCGGTGGCCTTGTGGGCAGCGATGATGGCGTTGACGGTGGTCATCCAGTCGGCCGGGTCGCAGCGGTCGAGACGGGGGAAATCGAGGATCACCATATTGAGCGCGTAGCCGCCTTGCATCATGGTCGACACGGCGGTTTCGATCTTATCGCCCTTGCCCCAGACGAAGGTGTGATAGTCGAGAGGATTGGAGAGCGTCACCATCTGGCCGAGGGTTTCGCGCAGAACCGGCAGCTGTTCCGGCTTCAGGTCGCGGAAATTCACCTTGCGGCCGACGGCGGAGTCGGCGATCAGCGACGCCTCGCCGCCCGAGCAGCTCATCGAGGAGATTTCGTTGGTCGGCAACGTGCCGACCACGTGCAGCAGTTTCAGGGTTTCCAGCAGTTCCGGCAGCGAGGCGACGCGGCCGATGCCGAGGCCTTCGAGCACGGCGCCGGAGACCTTGTCGTTGCCGGCGAGCGAGGCGGTGTGCGAGATGGTGGCTTTCTGGGCGGCCTCGGACTTGCCCATCTTCAGCGCCACGACCGGTTTCTTCAGTTCGCGGGCGCGCCTGCCAAGCAATTCCAGGGTTTCGAGGTCGTCAAAACCTTCGATATGCAGGCCGACGGCGGTGACGCGCGGGTCTTCCAGCGCGGCGACGGCGAGAGCCGAAAGGCCGGTTTGCGCCTGGTTGCCGGCGGTCATCAGATAGGCGAGGGGAAGGCCGCGCATCTGCATGGAGATGTTGCAGGCGATGTTGGAGCTCTGCGTCAGGACGGCGACGCCCTTTTCGGTGCGGATCATGCCGTGCTGGTCGGGCCAGAGCAGGGCGCCGTCGAGCATGTTGATGAAGCCGTAGCAATTGGGGCCGACCACGGCCATGTCGCCCGCAGCCTCGACCAGTTTTGCCTGCAGTTCATGGCCGTCGGGCAGTTCCTTGACGGCTTCGGAAAAGCCCGAGGCATAGCAGATCGCCCCACCCGCGCCTTTGTCGCGGAGCTCGCGCATGATGTCGATGGTGAGGTTGCGGTTGACGCCGACGAAGGCAGCATCGGGGGCGGCCGGCAGGTCGGCGACGGAGCGGTAGCACTTGTAGCCGTGCACTTCGTCCTTGGTCGGGTGGATCGGCCAGATGTCGCCCTGGTAGCCCATTTTCTTGCACTGCTCGACCACGCGGCCGGCTTCCTTGCCGCCGACCACGGTGATGGATTTCGGGCGGATCAGGCGGTTGAGGGAATTAGGGGAAAGGGTTTTCATCAAGGCCTCAATTTATAAAGTCAGCATGTGCCGGTGGGCGTGGCATTACCCCTCACCAACTTCGGCCAAGGGTTCGCAAGCTCACCCGGCCTTCGTATCCTCTCCCGCAAGGGGAGAGGAAAAACCTGCGGCTGCTCGTGGCACCCCTGCCTCTCCCCTTGCGGGAGAGGATAGCAAGCCCGCGCGAGACCAAAGGTCGAGTGCTTGGGCGCGCTTGGTGAGGGGTGAACTCGTGAGATGCAAACCTTACGCCCCAAACGGCCGCAACAGCTCGCGGCTGATGATATGCCGCTGGATCTCACTCGTGCCGTCCCAGATGCGCTCCACCCTGGCGTCGCGCCAGAAGCGGGCGAGCGGCAGGTCGTCCATCAGGCCCATGCCGCCATAGATCTGGATGGCCTGGTCGGTGACACGGGCGAGCATTTCCGAGGCGTAGAGTTTTGCCGAGGCGATTTCGCGGTTCGACGGCTTGCCCTGGTCGAGCAGCCAGGCGCCGTAAAGCGTCAGGAAATCGGCGGCGTCGATCTCGGTGATCATGTCGGCGAGCTTGAAGGAGACCCCCTGGTTAGCGCCGATCGGCTTGCCGAACTGCTTGCGCTCGGCGGCATAGGGGACGCAATAGTCGAAGACGCGGCGGGCGCGGCCGACGCAATTGGCGGCCACCGTCAGGCGCGTGCCATAGAGCCAGTTATTGGCCAGATCGAAACCCTTGTGGACTTCGCCGAGGATCTGCGCCGAGGGCAAGCGGCATTCGTCGAAATTCAGGATCATGTTCTTATAGCCGCGATGCGAGACGGAACTGTAGCCGTCGCGGATTTCGAAGCCGGGTGTGCCGCGGTCGACGAGGAAACAGGTGATCAGCTTCTTCGGCCCCTTCGGCGTCTGCTCCTCGCCGGTGGCGATGAAGACGATGACGAAGTCGGCGATATTGGCATGGCTGATGAAATGCTTGGTGCCGTTGACGACCCAGTCGTCACCATCCTGGCGGGCAAAGCATTTCATGCCGCGCACGTCGGAGCCGGCGCCCGGTTCGGTCATGGCCAGCGCATCGAATTTTTCGCCCGTGGTGGCCGGGATCAGGTATCTTTCGCGCTGCTCGGCATTGCAGCCCATGAGGATGCCGGAGGGGCGGCCGAAGAAGACGGTCAGTGCCATCGAGCCGCGGCCGAGTTCACGCTCGACCAGCGTGAAGGTGAGGTGATCAAGGCCAGCGCCGCCGACATCCTCGGGCATGTTGCAGCCGAAGAAGCCGAGTTCCTTGACCTTGCGGGCGATTTCCTGGCCCATTTCGGGCGGCACGAAGCCCTGCTTCTCCACCTGGTCTTCGAGCGGATAGATCTCCGTTTCGACGAAGCTCCGCACGGTGTCGACGATCATCTGCTGTTCTTCGGTCAATCCGAAATTCATTGTTCCCTCCTTTGGATGGAGGATGCCGCGCACCCCCCTCTGCCCTGCCGGGCATCTCCCCCTCAAGGGGGGAGATTGATCCCAATCTTGCCTCTCAGCCCGCCGCTACGGTCAACGTGGTGCTGGGCAGCGCCACGTCCGATCTCCCCCCTTGAGGGGGAGATGCCCGGCAGGGCAGAGGGGGGTAATTCCGGCCTCTACGCCTTCTTCTGCCCCACATGCCGTCCCACGCCATCCGGCAGTGCCAAACCGGCATGCGCCTTGGCCAGCGTCTCGAACTTGCCAAGCACTTCCGGCAGCGGCGGCACGACCTTGCCTTCGGCGGAGGAGACATGCAGCATCAGGTGTTCGCAGGTGGCGATCAGGGCGCCGTCGGAGACGCGCTTCAGCCACATGAACAGCTGGATCTTCTTCCCGTCGCTCGGCAGGACCTGAGCGGTGACGGCGAGTTCGTCGCCGAGCTTGGTTTCGCCGAGGAAACGCGTATGGCTTTCAGCGGTGTAATAGCTGTGGCCGGCGGCGACATAGTCGAGATCGGCACCGATCAGCCGCAGGAAGGCATCGCCGCCGTCAGCGAAGCACTGGTTGTAGCGGAATTCGGTCATATGGCCGTTATAGTCGATCCACGAGGGATGGACCTTGACCTTGAGCAGTTCGATCGGCTCCTGGCTGGCCTTGACCTCCGGCTTCGGCGCAATCTTCCAGAGATGCGCCTCGAAATCGGCGAGCAGCTTGCCCGAACCCCAACCGCGGCCTTCGTCGCCGGACTTCAGCGCCTGCATGATGCCGACGAGATTCTGGTCGCGGATGCGTTCGAGTTCGCGGATGCCGCGGGCGCCGGACTGGGCGTCGGACTGGCTGGCGATCTTGTCTGTGAGTGCGTCGTCGAGATCGACCACGTCCATCAGCTTGGTCCAGGGCCAGGAGAGGCAGGGGCCGAACTGGGCAATGAAGTGGCGCATGCCCGCTTCGCCGCCGGCAATGCGATAGGTCTCGAACATGCCCATCTGCGCCCAGCGCATGCCGAAGGAATAGCGGATGACATCGTCGAGGGTCTCGGTGTCGCAGATGTCGTCCTTGATCAGCCACAGGCCTTCGCGCCAGACGGCTTCGAGCAGGCGATCGCCGACGAAGGCTTCGATTTCCTTGTTGATGATCACGCCCTTCATGCCGATCGGCGCGAGCTTGGCCTTGGCGTCTTCGAGGGTGGCCTTGGAGGTCTTCTCGCCGCCGACGAGTTCGGCGAGCGGCAGCAGGTAGACCGGGTTATAGGGATGGGCGACGAACATGCGCTCGGGATGCTTCATGTCGCGCTGCAACTCGGTCGGCATGATGCCTGACGTCGACGAGCCGATCAGCGCCTTGGGGTCGGCGGCGGCGTCGATCTGGGTGATGACGTTGCGCTTGAGATCGATGCGCTCCGGCACGCTTTCCTGGATCCAGTCGGCGCCCTGAACGGCCTCTTCGACGGTCTTGCAGAAGGCCAGCTTGCCCTTTTTGGGCAGCGGTGCTGCGGTCAGCATCGCATAGGCGCGCTCGGCATTGGCCATGACTTCGCCGATGATGCGCTCAGCTTCCGGATGCGGGTCGAAAATCTTGGTGTCGATGCCAGCGAGCACGAACCGGGCCGCCCAGGCCCCGCCGATCACTCCGCCGCCGATGCAGGCTGCTTGCTTGATGGATGTCATTGTCGATCAACCTTTTTTGTCTTGCGTTGGGGCACCCCCCTTTGCCCTGCCGGGCATCTCCCCCTCAAGGGGGGAGATTGATG
>NZ_JBFUFK010000071.1:0-26605 GCF_056403475.1 Rhizobium sp. P2_G9
GTCAAATCGTCAAATCACTTGGAAAACGAAGCGCGTCTCGGTTATGCTCACGCCGAGCGATAACAGTCCAGGTCATCGGAAACCCCATTTTGATTTAGCACCAAAAGGGAATCACAACCTGCTGTTATCGCTCAACTACTTTTAAATCGGGCTCTCAGGAAAACTCTTCTGCTTTCGTCCGGCAGGAACAGGTCGATCATACGGCTGGCAACCGCATCGACGACAACAGCATCCAGGATAAGCAGAAAGAGGAAATTGCTCAGGAAATAGAAAGCGAAACCAAGGGTTCGATCATAGTCTGTGTAGGCGAGATATGAGTCCGCAAAAAAGAAAGAAGCAATGCACGCGGAAATTATGGCGAGTGTCCTGATTTTCCTACGCCGTGTCAAAAGGATAACCAAAGCAAAAACAGATATGAACGTAAACATTATGTACAAAGATGCTTCTCGAACATATACGGGCCAAATGCACACAGAAACTATGATGAGAGCGGCGATTTTTCCACGCTCCTTCAAAAGAACCACAACGGCGAAAATCACTAATGTCGGAAGTATTATTTCCAAAATATTCCCCGAAGAAATCAAGCTAGCGGATGTCGGGCCGATTCAACCGAGGAATCCGGGACATTTCCGGCTTAAATAAGGTTCGCCGGAAATGTCCCGTTTTTTCTTTGCTCAGTTCCGGATGCAGAACTGCTGCACCTTTGCCGGAATTGCTTCAAATGCTCAGGCAGAGATACTTGATCTCGATATAGTCTTCGATGCCGTATTTCGAGCCTTCGCGGCCGAGGCCGGATTGCTTGATGCCGCCGAACGGGGCGACTTCGGTGGAGATCAGGCCGGTATTGATGCCGACCATGCCGTATTCCAGTGCCTCGGCGACGCGGAAAATCTTCGAGACGTCCTTCGAGTAGAAATAGGAGGCGAGGCCGAATTCGGTGTTGTTGGCCATTTCGACCACCTGCTCTTCGGTGTCGAATTTGAACAGCGGTGCGACTGGACCGAACGTCTCTTCACGCGCAACCTTCATCTCCGACGTCACGCCGGTCAGGATGGTCGGCTGGAAGAACAGGCCGCCATGGGCGTCCGGCTTGCCGCCGACCGCCACCTTGGCGCCTTTTTCCAGCGCGTCGGCAATGTGTTCCTCGACCTTGTCGACGGCGGCCTTGGTGATCAGCGGGCCAGCATTGACGCCGGTTTCGAAACCGTCACCAACCTTCATCGCGCCGACCTTGTCCGCCAGTTTCTTGGCGAAGGCGTCGTAGACGCCGGACTGGACGTAGAGGCGGTTGGCGCAAACGCAGGTCTGGCCGTTGTTGCGGTATTTCGAGATCATCGCGCCTTCGACGGCCGCGTCGAGATCGGCATCGTCGAAGACGATGAAGGGCGCATTGCCGCCGAGTTCCAGACCGAGCTTCATGATCTGGTCGGCGCCCTGACGCATCAGGATGCGGCCAACTTCGGTGGAGCCGGTGAAGGTCAGCTTGCGGACCTTGTCATTCTCGGTGAATTCCCTGCCGACCGACGGAGAATCCTTCGACAGGATGACGTTGAACACGCCCGCTGGCATGCCGGCCCGCTCGGCGAGAATGGCGAGCGAGGTGACCGAAAGCGGCGTCTCGGCGGCAGGCTTGGAGATCATGGTGCAGCCGGCGGCCACGGCCGGGGCGAATTTGCGCGCCAGCATCGCATTCGGGAAATTCCATGGCGTGATCGCCGCGACAACCCCGATCGGCTGCTTGATGACGATGATCCGCTTGTCCTGCTGATGGCCGGGAATGGTGTCGCCATAGACGCGCTTGGCTTCCTCGCCGAACCATTCGACGTAAGAAGCGCCATAGAGGACTTCGCCCTTGGCCTCGGCCAGCGGCTTGCCCATTTCCGTGGTCAGGATGGCGGCGAGGTCGTCGGCATTGGCGACCATCAGGTCGTAGAGCTTGCGCAGGATCGCGGCGCGTTCCTTGCCGGTCTTCTTTGCCCATTCTTTCTGGGCCTTGTGAGCGGCGTCGATGGCGCGCTTGGTCTCGGCGCGGTTCATGTCCGGCAGGGTGGCTATGACGTCGCCGGTCGACGGATTGGTGACGTCAAACGTCTTGCCGCTGTCGCTCTTGGCGACCCATTCGCCGGCAATGAACGCCTTGTCGGTGACCAGCGACGGGTCCTTGAGCTTGGAGGTGAGTTTATCGGAAATCATGGGTTCAAGCCTCAGCTGCGCATTCGCGCAAGGTTGCTTCAAGGATATCCAGCGCCTCGGCGAAGACATTGTCTTCGATGGTGATCGGGGCGAGGAAGCGGATGACATTGCCGTAGACGCCGCAGGTGAGCAGGATCAGGCCCTTGGCCAGCGCCTTTTCGCGCACTTTGCTGGTGAAGTCAGCGTTGGGGTTTTTCGTTCCGGGAATGTTGAATTCCACCGCGTTCATGAAGCCGGGGCCACGGATGTCGGCGATCTGCGGCACGTCGCCGAGCAGCGAATGCAGGCGCTGCTWCAGCCGGTTGCCGAGCGATTCAGCGCGCTCGTTGAGGCCTTCCTCTTCAATCACATCGAGCACGGCATTGCCGGCGGCGATGCCGATCGGGTTGCCGCCATAGGTGCCGCCGAGGCCGCCCGGTCCGGGTGCATCCATGATCTCGGCGCGGCCGGTGACGGCTGCGATCGGGAAGCCGCCGCCGAGGCCCTTGGCCATGGTCGTCAGGTCGGCGGCAACGCCATAATGTTCCATGGCAAACAGCTTGCCGGTGCGTGCGAAGCCGGTCTGGACTTCGTCGGCAATCAGCAGGATGCCGTATTTGTCGGCGATTTCGCGGATCTTCTGCATGAAGGCGCGCGGCGTCTCGTAGAAGCCACCTTCGCCCTGCACCGGCTCGACGATGAAGGCCGCGACGCGGTTGGGGTCGACATCGGCCTTGAACAGCTTGTCGAGGACGGCGAGCGAATCCTCGATAGTCTGGTCATGGAGTTCGATCGGGAAGGGCACGTGGAAGACATCGGGCATCATCGCGCCGAAGCCGGTCTTGTAGGGAACGACCTTGCCGGTCAGCGTCATGCCCATGAAGGTGCGGCCGTGGAAGGCGCCGGTAAAGGCGATGACGGCGGAGCGGTTGGTCGCGGCACGGGCGATCTTCACCGCGTTTTCAACGGCTTCGGCACCGGTGGTGACGAAAATCGTCTTCTTCTTGAAATTACCCGGCACGGCATTGTTGAGACGCTCGGCGAGGCGGACATAATTCTCGTAGGGCACGACCTGATGGCAGGTATGGGTGAAGTGGTCGAGCTGGTCCTTGACGGCGGCGATCACCTTGGGATGGCGGTGGCCGGTATTGACCACGGCGATGCCGGCGGCGAAATCGATATAGCGACGGCCCTCGACATCCCAGATTTCCGCATTTTGCGCCTTGTCGGCATAGACCTGCGTGGTGACGCCGACGCCGCGCGAGATCGCATCGGATCTGCGGGCCGCAATTTCAGTGTTGAGCATGGAAATCTCCCGGGATGTGAGTGACGGAAAGCAACACTGCGGAGAAGCGCTCCCCACAGCTTCGAAAATATTCTTTGCATTTTTTCTGTAGAGTTGCAATATGGATCGAAGAGATTTTTGGGGCCGATTGCAGCCATGCAGGAGCAGATTCGATACAAGATCGCCGAGGCCGCGCGCATGGCCGGCGTATCGCCGTCGACGCTGCGCCTCTGGGAGAGCCAGGGGCTGATCGAGCCGGTGCGGACGGAATCCGGGCAGCGGCTGTACGAGGCGGCGCATGTCGAGCGGTTGAAGAAGATTAGCTGGCTAAGAACGGACAAGGGGCTCAACCCTGCGGCGATCCGCGAGAGCCTGCTGCAGGAGGTGCCGGAGGCGGAAGAGCAGTCCCGGGTGCCGTCTGGAGCAAGTGCCGACGCCGATACCGCCATCGGCCAGAAGCTGCGGCAGTTGCGCCGCGACGCCGGCAAGACGCTGGAAAATGTCGCGGCCGCCACCGGCGTGTCGGTGTCGCTGCTGTCGACCTTCGAGCGCACCTCGCAAGGCCTCTCTTTCAAGGCGCTGCATGAGGTGGTCAACCATTTCGGCACGACGCTTGCCATTCTGAGCGGGCAGGAGGAGCGGAATTCGGGAGAGTCGCTGATCCGCAACGGCGCGTGGTCCCACTGGCCGAGGACATCGTCCGGGGTGACGGTGCAGATCCTCTCCGAGGGCAAGAACCAGATGGAGTGCCATCGCTTCGTGCTGGCGCCCGGCGCCTCGAGCGAAGGCGCCTATCAGCATGACGGCGAGGAATTCATGCATGTACTCGCCGGCAGCATCGAGATCGTGCTCGATGGCGACCAGTTCTTCGAACTCGGCACCGGCGATTCCTTCTATTTCGAAAGTCGTCGGCCGCACAGCTGGCGCAACAGCTTTGCCGGCGAGACGGTGCTGATCTGGATCAACACGCCGCCGACATTTTGAGGCGCGTCGCGCTTTCTCTCTTGTTCTTGCGCATGTCGTTATCCCGAAACCGGGGACCACTTTCGGGCGACATGCTGGGAGCTTGCAGGTCGCGGCTCCGAATGCGAGAGTGGGGATTTGGAGCCTTTTCCTGGTTGCAGCCGTTTAACCGGGAAAGGCTCCATGCCACCGGAGGTCGGTCATGCCCAGGTTCCAGATGCAGATGGAAGTCGAGCACGCGATCCTGTTTCTCTCGGATGCGATTGACGATTTTGCCATACCCGACAATACAGGCTCGGCCTTCGTGGTTGCGACAGCCGATTGCCTGGCGTTCTGCGTCATGCCGGATGTTGATGGCGCCTCGCTGGTGACAGTTACCGATCATGACTGTGACAGCGGCACAAAGCTCTGGAGCGGAACGCTTTCGGTCACCAGCGGCGTGGTGACCTTGAGCGACAGTGCGGCATTCCACTATATCTATCTGCCGACGCCGGCCCGCGAGGTCGAGGTCGACATATGGGCTGATGACGAACGATATCCGGAATGGGTCTGGATCAAGCTATCGGCCATCGGTCACCCCTATGTGTCGGAAGAACACTGACGGGTCGACGGCTCACGCAAAGCCGCCTGCCGACCATCCGACTTCTCACGCCAGTTCCACATGCGGCACGCCGTTCGAAGTCTTCTCCACCGTCTTGCCTTCCTCGTCGAGCATGCAGACGATGCGCTTACGCATCACGGCAAAACTCTCGAACTGCGAGACATTGACCGCCTCGTCGAAATCGAAGGTCACGCGGGTCATGTTGCCGGCGGTCATGCGCTGCACGGCGATCACCCGGCCGGTAAAAGCCTTGCCGAGATAGCGGCCCGAGGCTTTGTCGCCCAGCGAAAGCGTGCGCTTCGGCACCCTGTTGCCGAGCCTGGCATGCAGCGTGTTCCAGTCGCGGAAGCCGTACTGGCTGGCGATCAGCTCCAGCGATTTCGAATGGTTGATCTGGGTTCCCTGGCGGGCAAGCGCATCGCGCAGGCGTTTTGCCTGCTCCTTGAGCGCATCCAGCGAGGGGAGTTGGGTCGTGTCACCCATGACAGTCCTCTTTCCTGGCATTCCGATGCAATGCTTGGGTGCCCGCATTGCCAAAGGCCGGAATGCCTCAAGTGGAAATCAGACGTTGATCCGAATTCAGGGACTTCACCATGTCCGAAGACTGCGAGCGGCAGGGGTCCCTTGCCCTGCCGCTGACTTAGTGCCGGTAACGCAAAAAGTCAAATCACGCGATATGCGGACGGTGGACATGAGCTGCAAAGGAAGGCGTGAAGCCGCCCCGGTCATGGACTCATTCTGTTTTCTGAGAGGTTCGCTTCGGACGAACTCGACCCAGTGCATCAAGATCCATGACTCGTTCGCCCGGCGAACCGAGATATTCGTCGGTTGAGTGACGCCCATTTTGGTCTTCGACTGTCACCGTAAATCGGTTCCCATGCGAGTCCACCGCATATCTCGCCGTCAGTTTGCGGAATACATGCGATCCGACTCCATGCCGCTGACTTAAGTTATCCAACGCGTCGGCATAAAGTGAGATCGCCCTGGACAATGATGCTGACGGACGAGCGCCAGACGATGTTCCGGCAATGAAATCTACCAGAATGTAACCTTCGCCACTGTTCGCCGCTTCGCCGAATATATCTGTTGGATAATATCCGATCATCAATCCGAGCCCGCACGCAAGCGAGTCCGCGATGTTGTGGCCAATGGATTTCAGTTCACCGAGCTTCATTCCCAGAGATTAGCAGCAGTGGTCCTGCTGGCAAGCAGGTTACGATGGCCGCCTTAAAGCAAGGCGGCCAAGAACAGGTGACGTTGAATGACTGCTTTCGATTCAAGCCTCAGAACGGATAGTGCTGGTGTGGGCCCTCGATGATGGCCCGGTGCCGATCAGTTGATCACCGCCTCGCCCCGAACACGACCGTAGTCGAAACGCTCACGCTGCCGAAGGGCATTTGCGCCTCGTCATGCGATCGGGCCATTGATATGGCGGACGCCATTCCTATGCCACTGCCGCCGAGGCAGCTGCGCCGCTGGAGACGTCGAGTTTCTTCGCGCGCAGGAAAGCGCCGGCTTCATCGATCGACTGCATGCCTTCGTCGAGCATTGGGGCGAAGAGCTGCCAGGAATGCACCATGCCGTCGAAAACCTTGAGTTCTGCATCGACACCGGCCGCCTTCAGCCGTTCGACCACGGTAATGGAATCGTCGCGGAGGATTTCCCACGATCCGACATGCACGAGCACAGGCGGCAGACCGGTGAAATCGCTGTAGAACGGCGTGACAGTCTCGGACTTCCTGTCGCCATCGCCAATGTAACAGGCGTTGAAGATGGCCATGAGCTCGGGCGTCAAAAGCGGCGCATCCGGCACTGAGCGGTGAGATTCGCCTATGCCGGCAAGATCGAGTGCCGGAGACATCAGCATCAGCGCGGCCGGCTGCGGCAAGCCTGCCTTCTTTGCGCGGACAGCGACCGAAAGCGCCAGATTGCCGCCGGCACTGTCGCCGCAAATAGCGATTGCTGCCGGATCATAGCCTTGCGCCAGAGCCCATTTATAGGTTTCGACGGCATCGTCATGGGCGGCAGGCGCCGGGTTTTCGGGCGCCAAACGATAGTCGGGCGCCAGGACGCTGATACCGCTCGCCCGCGCCAAGTGGGTGGCGATCACCCGATGCGATCGGCTGGAGCCGAAAAAGAAGCCACCGCCATGGAAATAGATGATGAGCCGGCGCTTGTCCGTGTCGGTGCGCTGGATGAGGTCGCCGCCGCAAGGTCCTGCCGCCACCCGCTGGATCATCGAACCCTCGGCAATCGGCGTCTGGGCATTGATGCCTTCGAACCATTCGCGCATGACGGCCGGTGTGGCGTTTTCCGGCGGCGGATTTTGGGCGCTGATGCTGAGAATGAATTCCAGTTGCTGCTTGGACATTGTTCCTCCCTGGGGATTTGCTTTGATAGGCACGTCGAAACCGGTGGCAGCCGGTTTCATCGATTCACGCCGCGTTTGAGATATGAGAAACTTGGTTGAGCGTCGGCGGTGCGGAACATGCCGCACCGCCGCTCGCACTGATCAGAACGGATAGTGCTGGTGCGGGTCCTCAATAGTGATCCAGCGCAAGTCGGTGAATTCGTTGATCGCCGCCTTGCCGCCGAAGCGTCCGTAGCCGGAGCCCTTGACGCCGCCGAAGGGCATCTGCGCTTCGTCGTGCACGGTCGGGCCGTTGATGTGGCAGATGCCGCTTTCGATGCGCGCGGCGACAGCCATGGCCCGCTGCACGTCGCGGCTATAGACGGAGGCTGACAGGCCGTATTCGGTGTCGTTGGCGATGGCGATGGCCTCCTCTTCGTCGCGCACGCGGATCACCGGCTTGACCGGGCCAAAGCTCTCCTCGTCATAGGCGCGCATGCCGATTTTGACGCCGTCGAGCAAAGTCGCTTCGACGACCGAGCCGGTGCGCTTGCCGCCGGCGACCAGCTTGGCGCCTTTGTCGACCGCGTCCTTGATAAAGTCTTCCATCTTAAGGGCGGCTTCCGGCGTCACCAGCGAGCCAAGCACGACATGGCCGCGCGGATCGCCGGCCGGCAGTTTGGAAGCGCGGTCGGCCAGTTTGCGGACGAATTCGTCGGCGATCTTCTCGTGTACGATGATGCGTTCGGTCGACATGCAGATCTGGCCCATATTGGCATAGGCGCCGAAGACCGCGCCATTGACGGCGGCATCGATATCGGCATCGTCGAGCACGATCATCGGCGCCTTGCCGCCGAGTTCGAGCAGAGCAGGTTTCAGATATTTGCCGCAGAGTTCGCCGATGCGGCGGCCGACGCGGGTCGAGCCGGTGAAGTTGACGCGGCGGACTTCAGGGGCGGCGATCAGCGCCTCGACAACCGCGGCGGCATCTTCCGGTGCGTTGCTGATGACGTTGATCACGCCCGCCGGCAGGCCGGCCTCGACCAGCGCCTGGCCGATCAGCATATGCAGGCCAGGGCAGGCTTCCGAAGCTTTCAGGATCACGGTGTTGCCGCAGGCGAGCGCCATGGCTATGGCGCGGGTGCCGAGGATGATCGGCGCATTCCACGGTGCGATGCCGACGCAGACGCCGGCAGCCTGGCGGATCGCCATGGAGAGCGTGCCGGGTTTGTCGGAAGGGATGATCTCGCCCTGGATCTGGGTGGTCATGCCGGCCGCCTCGCGCAGCATGCCGGCGGCAAGCATAGTGTTGAAGCCGGCCCAGGGCGCGGTGCCGCCGGTTTCCTCGATCATGATCTTGGCGAATTCGTCGACCTTGGAGGCGAGCATGTCGGCGGCCTTGAACAGCAGCGCGCGGCGCTCGCCAGGGCCGGTCTTCGACCAGGCCGGGAAGGCAGCGTGAGCGGCGGCCACGGCGGCCTTCACATCCGCGACGCCCGAGGCGGGAGCGCGGGTCGCGACCTTGCCGGTATAGGGGTCGATGCGGTCAAACGTCTTGCCGGAAAAGGCAGGGACGGACTTGCCGCCAATGATTTGCTGGAGTTCCAACATGGTGTTTCCCTTCTTTTGGATGTTAGAAGCCGAGCACGTCGGCGTTGATCGAAGCTTCGAGGCCGCCGTCATTGGCGATATTGGCGCCGTTGATCCAACGGGCGGCATCGGAAGCGAGGAAGAGGATGACGGGGGCGATGTCTGACGCAGTGCCGGCGCGGCCGACGCGGGATATGTCGGAATCGACCTTCTCGTCGCCCAAGACGGAGCGGAATTCTCTGAGAATCTGTGTCTCCACCGGGCCTGGGCTGACGGCGTTGACGCGGATGTTGCGATCCCTGAACAGCCGCTCATGCGCCGCCTTCTGCGTCCAGAGCAGCAGCAGTTCCTTGGAGAGCGGGTAGCCGATCTCGTTGGGGATATTGTGCCTGGCGATCACGGCCTTGATGTCCGGGAAGCCGGTCTCGGCGACCAGCGCCTTGGCGCGGTCGAGATTGGCGCGCCAGCCATAGCCGGCGATCGAGGCGACATTGACGACGGAGCCACCCTCGCGGATACGTCGGGCGAGCGCTTCGGTGAACAGGCGCAGGCCGTAGAAGTTGATCGCCAGCGTCGGCTCGGCGCCGATCTTGCCGGAAATGCCGGCGACGTTGAGCAGTGCATCAAAACGCAGCGGCAACTGCTTGACCACGGCTTCGATGCCGGCCGGGTTGGAAAGATCGCCCTTGATGAAATTGGCCGACGGCTGGGCCGGCTCCTTCATGTCGATGCCGATCACATCGGCGCCTTGCGCTACCGCCAGTTCCGCCGTGCGGGCGCCGATGCCCGACGAGACGCCGGTAATGACAAGGGTCTTGCCCAATAACATGTCATTCTCCCTTTCTTATGGGTGTTTCGGGCAGCCGGAGCCGGTAGCCCACAGGCATCAGCGAGATGCCGAAGCGGCTTTCGACCGCGCCCCAGATGCCGCGCGGAAAAAGCAGCGAGAAGATCAGCGCCACAAGGCCGAGGCCGATCAGGTACCAGACCCCCCACTGACTGAACCAGGTCTCGATCAGGAAGAAGATCACCGCACCGAGGATCGCGCCCTCGAATGTGCCGATACCGCCGACCAGGACCATGAAGATCATGTAGGCCGTCCAATGCACGGAGAAGTAGTTCTTCGGCTGGAACGTGACGGAGCTCGCCAGCCACAGCGCGCCGGCAATGCCGATGCCGGCGGCGGCGAGCACGAAGAGCAGCCGCTTGGTCGCCGTGACCTTGACGCCGAGGGCACCTGCTGCATCCTCGTTGTCGCGGATCGCCTGGATGGCGGCACCGGTCTTGCTGCGCAACAGGGCAAAGAGGCCGATCAGGAAGGCGGCCATGGCGGCAAGCGCGCACCAGTAGATCAGGTCGCGCCGCTCGCCGCTGGCATAGGCGTTGAGCGAGATCAGCGAGGTGCCGGTTTCGCCCTGGATCAGCCGGTCGAGATTGACCAGCAGATGCACGAGTGCCGACACGACCCACATGCCGATGGCGAATTCGCCGCCCTTGAGCCTGAGCATCAGGAAGGAGAGCGGCCAGGAGACAGCGGCGACGGCGATGGCGGCAATCAGCATCGATATGAAGGGGTCGATGCCTTGGTAGGCGAGCCGAACGGTGAAATAGGCGCCGAGGCCGAAGAACAATTGCTGGCCGACCGAAACCAGGCCGCCAAAGCCGGCCAGCGCATTCCACATCGCCGCCATGATGACGTAGATGAACAGCCCGGTCATGCGGTCGACCATGCCGGCGCTGAGGAAGGCCGGACCGAGGGCGAGCACGGCGAGCAAGGCGATCGACAGCCAGGCCGCGATGCGCGAAGAACTGGTCCAGCGTTCGACCGAGCCTGCGGTCGGAAGGGTCATGTCGACGCTCATGCGGCACCTCTACGATTGGCAAGTCTGGCGGGCAGCAAGGCCAGATCGGGCAAGAATAGCCGCGCCAGCAATATGATCAGGAAAGCGGCATGGCCGGCGATCAGGAAGCCGAGCGGATGCAGCGTGGCGCCGAGCGTTTGGGCGATGCCGAGAATGATGCCGCCGATCAGCGTGCCCCAGAGCGAGCCTGCGCCGCCGATCACCGCTGCTTCGAAGGCGAAGAGCAATTGGGTGGCGCCGGCATAGGGTTCGAAGGTGGCGCGCATGGCGAGGAACATGCCGGCAATGGTCACCGTCACCAGCGTGATCGCCGCGGCGGCGGCATTGACGCGGGCTGCGTCTATGCCCATCAGGCCGGCCGTATCCGGGTCCTCGGCCGTAGCGCGGATGGCGCGGCCGAGGCGGGTATAGTTGAGCATCAGCTGCAGGCCGGCGAGCAGGAGCACGGCGACGACGAAGATCAGTACCGGCAGCTTGCCGACATACATGCCGCCCGGCAGTTGCCAGCTGTCCCAGGAGAGGTCGCCGATGGAGTTGGCCAGCGATTTGGTATTGGCGCCGAACTGCTCGAACAACGAATTGTCGATCACCATGGACAGGCCGAAGGTAGAAAGGATCGGCAGCAATTGCCCGCCGCGGGCGCTGCGGTCGAGGATCAGCCTCTGGATCAGCCAGCCGACCATCGCCATGACGATCACGGCAATGATGAAACAGGCCCAGATCGGCAGATGGGCACGGTCGCTGAGCACGAACATCAGATAGGCGGCGCAAATGGCGAGACTGCCATGGGCTAGGTTGATGATGCGCATCACCGAAAACATGAAGGAAAGGCCACAGGCCAGCAGTGCATAATAGCCGCCGAGCAGGATGCCCTGGACGAGTTGGTTCATCATGCCACGGCTCCTTTGCGGGCGCGATGCAGGCCGAAATAGGCCTCAGTAACCTGGTCGCGGGTGAGCGATCTGGCATCACCCTCCAGCGCGATGCGGCCTTCGAGCATACAGATGACGCGGCTCGCGACATTCATGGCGCGCGCCAGGTCCTGCTCGACAAGGATGATGGTCGTGCCGGACTTGATCAGGCCGTCGAGCGATTCATAGACGCGGTCGACGATCAGCGGCGACAGGCCGAGCGAGACTTCGTCGAGCAGCAGCACATCCGGATTGCTCATCAGCGCCCGGCCGATGGCCGTAGCCTGCTGTTCGCCGCCGGAGAGGTGGCCGGTCTTGTGGTTGATGCGTTTCTTCAGATTGGGGAAGATTTCCAGGATTTTTTCGATCGACCAGTCGCCCTTGCGATCGGCCATCGAGCCAAGCTTGAGATTTTCCGCCACGGTCATCGAGGCGAACATGCGCCGGCCTTCCGGTACCAGCGCAATGCCCTTCGCCACGCGCTTGTGCGAGGGAAGCGCGGTCACGTCTTCGTCCTTGAGACGGATCGCGCCGGAGGCGACGGCGTGGGCGCCGGCGAGCGTGCGCAGCAGCGTGGTCTTGCCTGCGCCATTGGCGCCGACCAGAGCCAGCGTTTCGCCTTTCTGCACGGAGAAAGAGATGCCTCTGACGGCCTCGAGCAGGCCGTGGCGGGCGGTAAGATTGTCGATGGCGAGGATTGTCATTTCGGTCCTCCGCCGAGATAGGCCTTGACCACCTGCGGGTCGGACATCACGGTCTGCGGTTCGCCATCGGCGATGATTTTTCCGGCATCCATGCAGATCAGCCGGTCGACGACCTGCAGCAGCACATGCACGATGTGCTCGATCCAGACGATGCCGAGACCGCGACGCTTGAGTTCCTGGATGGTCAGCACGAGTTCCTGCGCTTCGGAATCAGTCAGCCCGCCGCCGATCTCGTCGAGCAGGATGACTTGTGGACCGGTGGCCAGCGCACGGGCCAATTCCAGACGCTTGCGGTCGAGCAACCCCAGTGTTTCGGCGCGACGGTTGGCGACGCCAAGCATGCCGCACATGTCGAGCGCGCCGATGACGCGCTCATAGGCTTCATCTCGGCCCTTCACCGAATGCGAAGCGGCAACATAGACGTTCTCGAATGTCGTCATGCCGAGAAACGGTTTCGGCACCTGATGGGTGCGGACCAGGCCGGCGCGGCAACGGTCGGCGGCAGAGTGCCGCGTCACGTCCCGGCCGGCAAAGCTGACAGCACCCGCACTCGGCGGGAAAGCGCCGGCCAGCGTGGCGAGCAGCGTGGTCTTGCCGGCGCCGTTCGGGCCGACAATCCCCACCGCTTCGTTGAGGCCCATGGAGAAATCGACATCCTCGAGCACGGCGAGCGCGCCGAACCTTTTGTGGATGCCGATCCCCGAGAACCGGCCGGGGCCGGTCCTGCTATCCGTATCGTTCAACATTTTACTTCCGAGTAATCAGCCTTGATCAGGCGTTGTAAGGCAGAAGCTTGGCAGCCACCGGCACGTTCGGATCGGTGACGTTTTCGGTCACGACATAGTCGAGCGGGAATTTCGCGCCGTCGGCAGCCTTGACCCATTGCGTGCAGATGATCGGGCCGGGGGCGACATTCGGCACCGGGCCGGAGGTGAAATCCACCTTGCCGGCGATGGTGACCGTGTTGAGCCCGGCGATCGCCTTGGCGACAGTCTCCTTGGTTTTCGGATCGCCCGACTTCTTCAGCGCTTCGAAGCCGGCATCGAACAGTGCCAGAGTGGCGCCGAGCTGCTGCGTCCACTGCTTGCCCGACGTGGTTTCATAGCCATCGGCCAGTTCCGTGCCGCTGATGCCGGTCAACGTCGACTTATAGGGGAAGGCCTTGTGCCAGTAGCAGGCGCTTGCCATGTTGACGCCAAGCTGGCCAAGTGATTCCACATCCGAGGGGAAGAGGCCGGTCTTGGCGACCTGCAGGATCTTGACCTGCTTATGCAGGCCCTGCTGGGCGGCCTGGCGCCAGAAGGCGGCGAAATCCGGCGGGATCGGGAAGGTGTTGATGATCTCGACGCCTTCGTCCTTGAACTTGCTGATCTGGCTGGAGAAATCAGTCGTGCCGGTCTCATAGGCGCCAGGATCGACGATGGTGAAGCCGTCCTTCTGCAGAAGGGGCGCGAGATGGGCGCGGATGGCATTGCCGTCGGCGTCGTTCGGATACATGACGCCGACCTTCTTGTTGGTCGGGATCAGATTCCACTGCGACACATAGGCTTTGTGGAATTCCTCGACGCCGAAACCGAAATGATAGGTCCATTTGAACGGCGACGGCGCGCCGGGCTTGGCGCCGCGGCCGAAATACCAGGCTTCCCAGGGCATGACGGTGGAAAGGCAGGGCACGCCGGCAGCCTCGCAGGCATCGGCAACCGGGTTGATGGTTTCCGGCGTCGAGATCACCAGCATCATGTCGATGGCCTGGTTGTTGATCAGGTCCTTGGCCAGCTGGCCGGCGCGCGACGGATCGGACTGGGTGTCCTGGTCGATGATCTCGACACTGAATGTCTTGCCGCCGATCGCGAGGCCTTTTTCCAGCGCCTTGCGGGCGAGATCGAGCACATAGCCATCCGTCTCGCCGAAGCCGCCGAGCGGGCCGGTGCGCGGGCTGATGAAGCCGATCTTGAGGCTGTCGGCGGCAAAGGCAGGGCGGGTGCCGAGCGCGAGGGCTACACCTGTCGCGGCTGTGGCCGCCATCAGTTCGCGGCGTGTCAGGCCGCTCTTCTTTTCATTCGTCATGTTTTCCTCCCATGTTGAATTACCTGCATTAAATCGGATAGTCGCCGGGCTGCGCGGAGAGCGTGATCCAGCGCAGTTCGGTGAATTCATCGAGTGCGGCCATGCCGCCGAATTTGCCGTAGCCGGAAGCCTTGACACCGCCGAAGGGCATTTGCGGTTCGTCGGCGACGGTGGCGGAATTGATGTGGCAGATGCCGGATTCGATGCGGCGGGCGATGGCCATGGCGCGGACGATGTCGCGGCCGAAGACGGCGCCGGAGAGGCCGTATTCGCAATCATTGGCAATGGTGATCGCCTCTTCGGCATCGGCGACGCGGATGATGACGGCGACCGGGCCAAAACTTTCCTCGCGGTAGAGGCGCATCGGCCGCGTGACATTGTCGAGCACGGTAGCGTCCATGAAGGCGTCATGGCTGTCACCGCCGGCGAGCAGGGTGGCGCCCTTGGCAAGCGCATCGTCGATCAGCATGCGGACGCGGCGGGCGGAATCGGCGGTGACCAGCGAGCCGAGCGGCATATGGCCGAGCACCGGGTCGCCAGCCCTCAGTGTCCGGACTTTTTCGCGGAAGCGGGCGACGAAGGCGTCGGCGATGCTGTCGAGCACGATGATCCGCTCTGTCGACATGCAGATCTGGCCCTGGTTGAAGAAAGCGCCGAAGGCGGCGGCCTTCACCGCCTCGTCGAGGTCCGCATCGTCAAGAACGATAAAGGCCGCCTTGCCGCCCAGTTCGAGCAGGCAGCGCTTGAGATGTTTGGCCGCTACCTGCGCAATCACCCGGCCGACGCGGGTCGAACCGGTGAAATTGATCCGCCGCACGACGGGATGGGCGACGAGCGCCTCAACGATCGCAGAGGCATCGGCCGGGGCATTGGAGACAAGATTGATAACGCCCGCGGGAATGCCGGCCTCGACCAGCGCGTCGACGATGGCGCGGTGTGTGGCCGGGCAGAGTTCGGAGGCTTTGAGGATCACCGTATTGCCGCAGGCGAGCGCCATGGCGATGGAGCGGACGCCGAGGATGATCGGCGCATTCCAGGGCGCGATCGCCAGGCAGACGCCGGCCGGCTGGCGGATGGCGAAGGCGGTGACGCCCGGTCGGTCAGTGGGAATGACCGCGCCGCTGACATGCGTTGTCATGGCGGCGGCATCGCGGAAAATCCCGCTGCCGAGCTTGACGTTGAAGGCGCACCAGGCGCGGGTCGCGCCGGTTTCCGACATCATGATTTCAACGATTTGACCTTCATTCTCCGTGAGAATGCGGGCGGCGCGTTCGAGAACAGAGCGGCGAAAAGCGGGTGTGCTGTCGGCCCAGGCCGGGAAGGCTGCGGCTGCCGCATCGGCAGCGGCAAGCGCATCGTCGAGGCTGGCAGCGCTGGCAGTGGTGGCAAGTTCGCCGGTGATGGGATTGTGGCGCTCGAAGCTCGCGCCATGGGCGGCATCGCGATCCGATCCGCCGATGAGAAGCCGGGCGGCACGGGTAGCGGCAGCCGGCGCTTCGAAGCGCGAAACCGTCTTATCCCCTAAGAAATCCACCCGCGCCTCGACTGACATCATCGCCTCCTCCCAAAGGCCTGTCATGAGAGTAGCGCAGGTTTGGGGAATATGAATGTGATTTTCCGGTTTAAACTTGTGAAATTCCGGGTAGAATGGAGCTCATTCTCAATGGCGGGCACTGAAAATGCATAATGATGCGGCGATCCATCACGATGCACGCGGGGAAACCTTCGAGCCGGCGATCTCGCAGCGGGTGATCCGCATCGGCCGGGCGCCGCAGCGCTGGTTCCACCATGCCGTTTTTCTCGCTACGGGCACGATCACGATCGCGCGCGGCGACAATCCGACGATCGTCCACGGGCCGGCGCTGGTGTTGTTTCCGCCATCGGAAGGCGAGAGCCTGGCGATTGCCGCAGGCGCACATGGGCACCTGATCGGTGTGTCGCCGGAGATTATCGGCGAGGCGATCGGCGACCATGCGGAATCACCGTCGCTGAGATTGTTTTCCAGCGGCTTCTCGATCACCGACCGGCTGGAGAATGTGCAGCGATTGGAGATCGCGCCGCTGTTCCAGGGCTTTATTTCCGAACTGCACCAGGAGGGGCGCGCCTCGCGCATGGTGGCCGGCGCCTATGCGCGGCTGATCCTCATGGCGGCGTGGCGGCTCTCCGGCGCTGGCGAACGTGCTGCGACGTCGGCGACCGGCACCGGCTCGATCCTTCAGCGCTTCCGGCAATCGGTGGAGGCGAATTTCCGCCAGCACTGGTCGATCGCCGACTATGCCGTCGAACTCGGCATCAGCCCCGACCGGCTGCACGCCATCTGCCAGCGGACTTTGAAGCGCCCTCCGATCGAACTGGTGCATGACCGGCTGGTGCAGGAGGCGAAGCTACGGCTGGAACGGGCGGCCCGCAGCGTGCAGGAGATTTCCGATAGCCTGGGTTTTCGCGACCCGGCGAATTTCAGCCATTTCTTCAAGCGCAAGACAGGTGTTTCGCCGGCGAAATATCGGGCGCTGGCGGTGGGGGCGACAGGGGCGGCGGTGCCGCTGTCGTCGGGGTATTATGAGTGGCCATGAGGATATGCTTGCCACATCCCCATGCGTGGCATGCCTGACCGTAACCGCGTTGCCGATATGTAAAGTCGGTGTCACTGGCCTTATGGTCCTTCAGGCGCGACGAATGACTTTCTTATTGTTCTTGCAGATTGAGCATGTTCCGTGTTCCTGCATAAATTCGCTTGTGGTGGCAAGCGCCCCGGTGACCTGCGCTGGATGCGCGGTGTCATTCGTCAATCCGATTCCGTTCGCGATGCATTTGTTGCAGACATAGCTCGGTCGATGCTTGGTGATGAAATCGTTGATCCTTTGTGGTACCGACATGTCCAGCTCCATACTTTGCGCAAACCGTGTAGGAAACCGCGTCGCGGTATGATCTGCGGCTATTTCGGTCGCGGTTTTGGATGCACAATGCTAAGGTTGATTCATTGATTTATTCTAACCAAGAGTGGCAGGTAAGCACTAATGCAAGTTATGTATTTGGGGCGTTCGAGCCGCCGCACAAATCCTCCGCCTCTCCAAGAGGGTGACGTAATCGAACTTCTGTCCAATAATTGGGACGATTACGGCTTCAAGACTAGCTTTCTAGTCACCTGCCGCATGAATGATGAGGTTGTCGATGTGCCCGGCGTTAAGCTGCTGATCGAAGACTCCTTTACCTCGAGTTCAACCTTGGACCGACTGCGTGCAGAGGGATGGGACGGTGTTTTCCCAATTCCCGATATGAACTATATCTCGGTTCCGACCGAAATCACCTTCTATGAACAGATAGAAGGATCTCTAGGTACCGATGTTGCCATCACGGTTGCACAAGCGCTGCGCGATGCAAGCTATCTGATCAATATTGCGGTAGATGCCGAAGCTCAATCCTTGATTGACAGTTCCGGGTTTCGAAGCTCATTACAGCGTGAACGCGCCAGCATCCAGGCTTTCCTTGACGGCTGGCGTGTATTCGAGCGACAGGCCATTGCGGTCCTGGACATGGGATTCCAATTCAAGAACGTGTTCGGCAATACTGACACGCTTGAGCTAAAGTTCCAACCCCGCACTCGTCTTCCGCACGACGTGAACGTGCTGATTGGTCCTAACGGCTATGGCAAATCTCAACTGCTCCACCAGATCGTGCGGGACTGGATTTCTCCGTCCGAAGAGAAAGAGACAGGCTTCGTTAGGAAGCCGAACCTATCTCAGCTCGTGGTCGTATCCTACAGCCCGTTCGAACGTTTCCCTGTCGATCTGACTGGGCACAAGCTCCAGGATCAGGAGGCTTACCGCTATTTCGGTCTGCGAGGGCGGGGGACACCTGTCGATTCTAGCAAGCTCGGGTCGATCAGACTTTCCCTTGAGCAGCCGAAGCGGAACGCAGCACAATCTTTGATCCAGTGCCTAGCCGACGATCGGCGATTAAGCGTGGTGCGCGGGTGGTCCCACAAGGTTGAAACCATGGAGCGCGTTTTGCGGACGGCGATCGTCTTCGATTTCGCTGCGGTGGAGGTTGCACCACGGGCAAGGGTGAGTTCCTTCTATCAGGATGCCGCAGAGATAACCCCTCTCAACATCGATCTTACTGATGGGGCAGATCGCAAGCGCTTCATCCCGATCCGCTCTGAGAGTATTCAGCAACTAGATGAGGAGCGGTTAACCTCTTCGCTCCTGTCGGCGTCTGGTGTCACGTTCTTCCATGATGGGCAGCCTATAGAGCTGAGCTCAGGGCAGAGGCTGTTTGCCTACATCGTCATAAACATTCTTGGAGCAATCCGTCGCAATAGCTTGATTCTCGTGGACGAACCGGAGCTGTTTCTTCATCCGACGCTTGAAATCCAGTTCGTTGACATGCTCAAGACCATTTTGTCCAGGTTCAATTCGAAGGCGCTACTTGCGACCCATTCGGTTGTGACGGTCAGAGAGGTTCCATCGGATTGCGTCCATGTGTTCGAAAAGACTGAAGATGACGTGGTTCTCAAACATCCGCCTTTCCAGACATTCGGCGGCGACTTTCAGCGGATTTCGTCATATGTTTTCGGCGACCGCGCCGTGTCTAAGCCCTTTGAAGCATGGATCAGGACGCAGCTCGACGATATCGGATCTGCTGACGCGCTGATTGCCGAACTGGGCGATGATCTGAATGAGGAACTGATTATACAGATCAAGTCCATGGAGCGTGACCAGTGGTAATGAATCTTACGCACCCGGCAGTTGATAGCCTCGATCTGGTCGACGAAATTGTCAACGAGCGCCAAGGTGGGAAGAATGCCGGGTTCTTTACTGGGATACGGCAGGATTGGAGGAATCGCGTCCAAGCATACATTGATGGTGCCGGATCACCTGCGACGGTGCCTCTATGGCCGACATCGAACACAAGAAGGGAAGTTTCCTCAACCTCTACATTTCCCCTACAGAGGGTTCCGTTCAGGGTAGCATGCTTGCGACGCTGCGCGACCATGACCTGTCAATTTGCCCTGCCTGTGGTGAGGCTGGAGCACCGAACACGCTTGATCACTATCTGCCGAAAGGTAAGTACCCTCATTTCTGCGTCACGCCGTACAACCTGTTCCCCATGTGCGATGCGTGCCAGACCAACAAGAAGGAGAAGACGGGCGACGCGGCGAATCCAAGGTTCTTTCTCCATCCATATTTTGACGTTTTTCTCGCAAACCAAGTGCTTCAGCTGTCAATAAACGCTCCGTTTGCCACGCCTACGTTTGATCTGGAGCCGGTAGCCGGCTTGACTCCGGAGGAGACCAGCCTTGTCAGGCGGCACGTTGAGGAGCTTGGGATTGTTTCTCGGTACGCCCGCTTTTTCAGGAACGAGTATCAGCGGCTGTTGCGGACGTCCCATAAGCTTCGAGCTGCGGATCTGGACGTAGCAGGGAACTTGACTGTCTTCCGAGATACTGCGGCAACTCCGACTCCCAACGCATGGCAGCACATTTTCTATGCAGCAGTGTTGGCTAATGCTGCTCTAGTAGACTACATAACGAATGGTGAGTTGCCACCTTACCGATGATGATCTGAACATAAATATACGTGGCGCCAAGCGTAACGGAGCCCGCTCACTCCGCTTGATCACCCGCTTCAGCGCGTTTCCAGAATCCGCAACAGCCTGCCTCTATAGGTGTCGACAATGACGGCGAGGACGATGACGGCGCCGATGACGATCGGTTTGACATTGTCGTCGGCGCCGAGCAGCTGTAGTCCGGTGGACAAGACCTGCAGGATGCAGGCGCCGACCAGGGTGCCGATGATCGAGCCTTTGCCACCGGACAGGCTCGTCCCGCCGATGATGACCGCGGCGATCGCATTCAGCTCATAGCCAATGCCCGCGACGGGGCTGCCGACATTGAGACGCAGGAGATAGACCATGGCGGCGATGCCGGCGGTCAGTCCGGAGATGGTGAAAACTGCGATCTTGTATTTCCTGGGATTATGTCCAGAGAGCCGGACGGCCTCCTCATTCGTGCCGATGGCAAAGACGAAGCGTCCGAACACCGTGTAGCGCAGCACGAACCAACCGACGAGGACGACGACGATGGCGATCAGGAAGATCGACGGGAACACGCCCCAGAAGATCAGATTGCCGAAATCGACGAAGGGCTGCGGCAGGCCGGTGATGGTCGAATTATCGCTGACCACGCGCGCCAGGCCGCTTGCGACATTGAGCATGCCGAGGGTGACGATGAACGAAGGCAGCTTCCACTTCTCGCAGACCCAGCCATTGATTGCCCCGAGAACAGCGCCGGTGCCCATGGAAGCAAGCGTGGCCAGTACGATGGCCTGCCAGGGAGAGAACCGCGGGTCGATCATGATCGTCGCGCCGACAACCGTGCAGAGCGCCAGCAGCGAACCGACGGAAAGATCGATGCCGCCTGTGAGGATGACGAAGGTCATTCCCGAAGCCAGGACCGTGTTGATGGCGATCTGAACGAAGATCTTCAGGAAATTTTCCGGCGTGGCGAAATAGGGTGCCGTCGCCGAGAAAAACAACAGGATCAGGACAAAGGCGATCGCCACGCCCGCTTCGCGCATCGAAATCCTGAGGATGGTGTTCCAGAGATGGTTCTCTTTCGCCCCGATTGAATTTTCAGCGTTCTCTGACACGGCTGTACTCCTTGTAGGCGAGCGAGAGAATCCGGCTCTCTTCAAACTGTTGGCGCGGCACTTCCCCGGCAATCTTGCCATCCGACAAGACGATGACGCGATGGCAAATGCCCATGAGTTCCGACAGGTCGGATGAAACCATCAGAATTCCCTTGCCGTCGGCGGCAAGCTTCCACAGAAGCTCATAGATCTCGGCCTTGGCGCCCACATCTATGCCGCGGGTCGGCTCATCGAAAATCAGCACATTCGGGCCGCGGAACAGCCATTTGGCGATGACGACTTTCTGCTGGTTGCCGCCGGAAAAGGTTCTGACGGCCTGGTGGATCGACGGGGTCTTCACCCGCAATTCCCGCACGAGGCGTTCGGAATGCTGCTGCTCAGCTTTCCGCGCGATCAAGCCGTTGCGGGAGATCTTTTTCAGATCGGCAATGGTCATGTTGTGCGCGCAGCTCAGGTCCAGGAGCAGGCCCTGCGTCTTTCGATCCTCCGTCGCCAGGCAAAGGCCGGCGGCCACGGCATCCTTGGCCGAGTTGATCGTCACTGGCCTGCCATTGACGCGAATTTCACCGGCATGTTTGACATCCGCGCCGAAGATCGCCCGGACCACCTCGGTTCGCCCGCTGCCGACCAGGCCGGCGATGCCGACGATTTCGCCGTGGCCGACCGAAAGGGAAAGCTGCGGGCTGTTGCGCGTCACCTGCAAGCCCGACACGCCAAGCGCTTCCCCATGCACCGGGCTGTCGTCACGGAAAACGCCGTGGTTTGAAATCGTCCGTCCAACCATCAGCTCGACGATCTCGGGAACGGTCAGGCCTGCCAGCGGGCGAGTGATGACGTGCTGGCCGTCACGCAGGACGCTCACGTCGTCGCCGACTTCAAAGACTTCTTCGAGCCGATGGGAGATGTAGAGGGTCGTAACCCCGCGGTTTCTCAGCCGTTTGAGGATCGCAAACAGCCGGTCGACCTCGTGCGACGTCAAGGTCGCGGTCGGCTCGTCCAGGACGAGGAATTTGCTCTCGTAGCAAAGAGCCTTTGCAATTTCGAGGAGCTGAAGCTGCGCGACGCTCAGGCGGCCGGCCGGAGTCGTGGGCGCTATGTCCAGGCCGACCTCGGACAGGAGTTCTTCGGCCCGCCGGTTCATTTTCGTGTAGTCGACCAGGCCGAAGCGGCGCGGCAGATGCTCGAAAAGCAGATTTTCTGCAACCGTCAGATTGGACAGCGGATGCAGTTCCTGATGGACGATGCGGATTCCTGCCTTGAAGGCTGCATGGGGCGAGGCGGGGCTGTAAGGCTTGCCGTCGAACCAGAGCTGGCCTTCGTCGGGTTTGAAGACGCCGCCCAGGAGATTGATCAGGGTCGATTTTCCGGCGCCATTCTCGCCCAACAGGACGTGGCCCTTGCCGCGGCGGAAGTCGATGGAGACGTCGTTGAGCGCCACGACGCCCGGAAAACGCTTTCCGATCCCCTCCAGCTTCAAAATGTGGTCATCCGGCAGGTCCGACAAATCAGCCTCACGCGTCTTCCAATGGGGGAAATGTTAACTCGCTGCCGATGGCAACACCGGCAGGACGCCAATCATAATTCGATCGACGACAAGATGCCATCAAGGTCCAACACGCCGGCCAAAAGGCCGGCGTGTTGCCATGTCAAAGTTCGCTGTTGCTGCTACTGCAAGTCCTTGGCGGTGATGAGCTTGATATCGGTCTTCACCCAGCCGGTGAATTTTTCGCCGGCAAGTTCCCGCAGGCCGTAGTCGATGCCGATCACGGCCATCTTTGCACCGTATTGTTCGACGGTGGCATACATTTTGCCGCCCTTGATCAGCGGCTGAACCGGGGGAATGTTGTCGAAACCGATGACCTTGATCTTGCCGTTCTGGCCGCTTGCATCAAGCGCCTTGACGACGCCCAGCGCCATGGAATCGTTGGCCGCCATCACGCCTTGAATGTCCTGGTACTTGGTCAGGAAATTGGTCATGAGGGTGTTGGCTTCCTCGGTTTCCCAATGCGCGGTCTTGCTGTCGAGAAGCTGAAGCTTGCCGGCCTTGATAGCATCCTCGAAGCCTTCCTTGCGTTCCTTGGCATTGTCGGCTTCCGGATTGCCTTCGAGGATCACGACCTTGGCGCCCGGTCCCAGATCCTTGGCAAGCGCATCGCCGGCAAGCCGTGCGCCCTCGCGGTTATCAGGGCCGAAGAAGGCGAGGTCGATTCCTGCGGCCTTTTTCGCATCGGCATCGAGCGGCACGTCGATGTTGATGACCTTGACGCCGGCCTTCACGGCCTTGGCGAGCGGCGTTGCCATTGCCTTGGAGTCGGCGGGCGCGACGACGATGACGTCATATTTCTGCGTGACGAAGTTTTCGACGGCATCGACCTGTGAGGCAAAATCGCGTTCATCCTTCATGCCGACAGCCTTGAAGTCGAACTTGTCGGTGTTCTTTGCCGCATAGTCATCGGCACCGGCCTTCATCTGCTTGAAGAACTCGTTCGACAAGGATTTCATGATCAGGCCGACCTTCGGCTTGCTTCCTGCGAAAACGGGGGAAGCGAACGAAGTTGCTGCCAGGATCAGGCCGACCGAACCGGCTATGCCCATTTTCAATGCGCGGCGGCGGCCAGCATTGACGGAATCGGATTTAGACTGCGTGGAATTCGCCATTTTATCCTCCCAAGAACGGTTCCCAGCCGAGTCCTCCCCAGCTATTCGTTGATGAACCGTTTCCAACGCGCTTTGGGTAACAATGCGGGATACCCTTGTCAAGACGGCAAATTTACATGAAAATCGACCTTGACGCGCGATTTACATGACGCTCACGCACCTTTCCGTGAATCGTTTCCATTGCTTCATTGAGCGACAGGCGATATGAATTCGTTTGCGATCCCGCGCTGCAGATCGTAACGGTTCCTGCGTTCGGAGCGGTGCTGCGCTTCGAAAGTCGCAAGCCGCGCCGGGCCTGGCTCGCCATTGCAGCCGAATAGGAATGGAACTCGCTTCGTCCATGCGGAAAGTTGGAATCAGGGAAGTCGCGGAGCGTGCTGGGGTTGCGACCGGGACTGTTTCGAGGGTCTTGAATGGTCACCCCTCGGTTACCGAAGAGGTCCGGGCGCGCGTAAAGCAGGTGATAGAAACACTCRGCTACATGCCGGACCCGCTGGCCCGGAGCATGCGCAGCAAGGTCAGCCGCCTGATTGGCATTGTCATACCCGATCTGACCAACCCGTTTTTCTCTGAACTGGTGCAATCCGCAGAGCAGGCGGCCACGGATCACGGCCATAACGTGATCTTCATGACCTCCTTCGACGACGTCGCCAAGGAAGCCGATCGGCTGGCGCAGCTTGCCGGCCGAAAGGTGGACGGGATCATCCTCGTCCCCAGCAATGGTTTTCATGCGGTCAAACCGCCGAAGGGCCTGCCGATCGTGGTGGTCGATCGCCTCATGTCGGCTTATCCCGGTGTGGCATCGGATCATCGTCATGGGGCGAGACTGGGCGTCGAACATCTGTTGACGCTCGGGCATCGCCGTATCGGCTTCATATCCGGACCGTCAGGGTCCACGCCGGCCAATGACCGCCTCGCCGGCTATCTCGATGCCATCGAGCAGTTTTCCGACGCCCACCATTTGCCTCTGGCGCCGATGGTTGCGGAAGCGACCTTCGATTATGAAAGCGGGCGCATAGCGGGCAATTATCTCCTGGCCCGTGCACGGGACGAGCGGCCGACCGCAATATTCACAAGCTCGGACCAGCAGGCGATCGGCTGCATGCGGGCCGCCCACGATCTCGGAATTCCGGTGCCAGCCGCTCTTTCCATCATGGGCTTCGACGGAATCCCGCTTTCGAAAATGACGACGCCACGGCTCACCACTGTCAGGCAACCGATTCCGGAAATTGCCGCCACCGCGGTCGAAATCCTTCTCGGCACGAGAACGCTGCCGGATGGTGGTGCGCCAATTCTCTTTCCGTGCAAGCTTTCGGAGGGTGACTCGACGGCTCCGCCCCAACCTGATCTGAACGCAACACGATCGGCAAGGGGCCGGTGACCTCAGCAATCTTTACCAAGCTACTCGGCACTTGCCCACTCGGCTTAAGTAGGGGTGGTGGGAGACTGCCCGCCGTGTGACACATGCCCTGAAAATGTGTGATCTTGCCGGTTATCCGGAAGCGCAATTCGCCTCTCGGAGCAAAAACAACGGCTTGCCCTCGCATTCGTAGAAGCCACAGAAGCCGCCACCATAATCGACGCGGGCTGAGCGGCTCCACGGGGCTGTAGACCGTGTCATCGGCAATGATCAAAAGGGAGGGGCCGAATCAAGCCACGGACAGTGCCCTTTCCCAGCTGCCCCTTCGGATCGCGCGATCCTTGAACAGACCTGTTACGAGTGCTATTTAAAGTGCTGAGCCATGGAGACCATTATGCCACATACGATCCTCGCAGAAGTCACGGCCAGTGTTTCTGAATTGAAACGCAATCCGATGGGCACTGTCGCAGCTGGCGAAGGCTTTCCGGTCGCCATTCTCAATCGCAACGAGCCGGCTTTCTACTGTGTGCCGGCCAAGGCGTTTGAAGCGTTGATGGATCGCCTCGAGGATATCGAGCTGAATGCGATCGCTGATGCCCGCAAAGGCCAGAAGGAGATCGAGGTCAGCGTCGATGAGCTTTAAGCTCAAGTTCCTGGTGGAAGCAGAGAAAGAATGGCGCAAACTCGACCCGAATACTCGCTCTCAGTTTAAGAAGAAGCTTGTTGAACGACTGACGACACCGCGCATCCCCTCGGCGAAGCTGCATGGCAGCAAGGATCGTTACAAGATCAAGCTGCGCAGCAGCGGCTATCGGCTCGTCTACGAGGTTCGCGACACTGAGGTGGTCGTGCTCGTCATCGCCGTCGGCAAACGGGAGCGTTCGGAAGTCTATAAAGCGGCCGACACCAGATGACAGCGCACAGGTCCGCTGGCAACGGTGCACCAACAATCTACGCTGCATTCGTCGCCTGCTTCCTAAAATGCGAAGGCGGAGTCCTTTCCAAAGCCGACCGTAGATTTCCGTCCAATCTAAGAGCCCGATTCAAAAGTTCATTCGTAGATCCAATACCTTGCGATGCGCCTTGTGAGCATTCGGATTGAAGCGATTTGCGCCCATGCTGTTGAGCTTTCGATGGACTTTTCCCAATCCTTGGCGAGGCGGCGGCAACGCCCGAGCCAAGCAAATGTTCTTTCGACAACCCATCGGCGTGGTAGCAAGACGAAGCCCGCGGCCTTGTCAGAGCGCTTAACGATTTCGACTGTCCACTGCCCGTGACGGCGCATCGCCAACTTCAACTTGTCGCCCGCATAGCCACCATCGGCGAAGATATGGCGCAGCCATGGGAAACGGTAGCGGATGGCCTTGAGAACATCGGGCGCACCGTCGCGGTCCTGCACGTTGGCCCCATGGATCAGCACGAAGATCAGAAA
>NZ_JBFUFK010000072.1:0-25825 GCF_056403475.1 Rhizobium sp. P2_G9
CACGGAAATGGTCATGCCGGGCGACAACGTGGCCGTTGACGTCGAGCTGATCGTTCCGATCGCGATGGAAGAGAAGCTGCGCTTCGCTATCCGCGAAGGCGGCCGTACCGTCGGCGCCGGCATCGTCGCCTCCATCGTCGAGTAATCGATTGACGTGAATGCGGGCAGGGGCGTTTGTCCCTGCCTCATTTATAGAAGAACAAGAACGCTGTCCGWCAATCGGACAAGACATTCAAGGACTAGTCGAATGAACGGCCAGAACATCCGCATCCGCCTGAAGGCGTTTGATCACCGGATCCTCGATGCCTCCACGCGCGAAATCGTGTCGACCGCCAAGCGCACCGGTGCGCAGGTTCGTGGTCCCGTACCGCTGCCGACCCGCATCGAGCGCTTCACTGTCAACCGCTCGCCGCATGTGGACAAGAAGAGCCGCGAACAATTCGAGATGCGCACTCATAAGCGTCTTCTCGATATCGTCGATCCGACCCCGCAGACCGTTGACGCGCTGATGAAGCTCGATCTCGCTGCCGGTGTGGACGTCGAGATCAAGCTCTGACGAAGAGCCTGGCGTGAGCCAATAACAAGGAAGGTACGTGGCGCAAGCCAACGGCTTCCAAACCGGAAACCCCAAGGCAGTGATGCCTGAGGGAATCTTTAAACAAGAGGCGTGAAGGGGCTTGCCCCGTCAGGAACTCTCAAGAGGACGAACCAATGCGTTCAGGTGTAATTGCACAGAAACTGGGCATGACCCGCATCTACACAGATGCCGGCGAGCATGTTCCCGTCACGGTGTTGCGCATGGAAAGCTGCCAGGTGGTGGCCCAGCGCACGGAAGAGAAGAACGGCTATACCGCTGTTCAGCTCGGCGTCGGCGTGGCCAAGGTCAAGAACGTGTCGAAGGCTTCCCGCGGCAGCTTTGCTGTCGCCCAGGTCGAGCCGAAGGCCAAGCTGGCCGAATTCCGCGTCTCGGCCGACAACATGCTCGACGTCGGCACGGAACTGGCTGCCAGCCATTTCATCGCAGGCCAGTTGGTCGATGTGACCGGCACCTCGGTCGGTAAGGGTTTTCAGGGTGCTATGAAGCGCCACAATTTCGGCGGTCTGCGCGCCACGCACGGCGTGTCCGTCTCTCACCGTTCGCATGGTTCGACTGGTAACCGCCAGGATCCGGGCAAGGTCTTCAAGAACAAGAAGATGGCCGGCCACATGGGTCAGACGCGCGTCACCACGCAGAACCTCGAAGTCGTCTCGACCGATGACGATCGCGGCCTGATCCTGGTTCGCGGCGCAGTCCCCGGTTCCAAGGGTTCGTGGATCCTCGTCCGCGACGCCATCAAGTCGGGTGTCCCGGCCGACGCTCCGCGTCCGGCTGGCGTCCGCGCAGCGAAGTAAGGGGGCCGTGATGGATCTCGCAATCAAGACACTCGAAGGCAAGGACGCCGGCACGATCTCTCTCTCGGATGAGATTTTCGGCCTCGATCCGCGCGAAGACATCATTGCCCGCATGGTGCGCTACCAGCTCGCCAAGAAGACGCAGGGCACGCATCGCACCAAGACGCGCGCCGAAATCGCCCGCACCGGCAAGAAGATGTACAAGCAGAAGGGTACGGGCCGCGCCCGCCACCATTCGGCGCGTGCACCCCAGTTCCGTGGCGGTGGTCGCGCGCATGGCCCGGTGGTCCGCTCCTATGAGCACGACCTGCCGAAGAAGATCCGCGCTCTGGCGCTCCGTCACGCCCTGTCTGCCAAGATCAAGGCTTCGGAAGTGATCATCGTCGATGATCTGGTGGCGGCGGAAGCCAAGACCAAGTCGCTCATCGGTGCGTTTGCCGGCCTCGGCCTCACCAATGCGCTGTTCATCGGCGGCGCCGAGCTCGACGCCAACTTCAAGCTCGCCGCCCAGAACATCCCGAACGTGGACGTTCTGCCGGTTCAGGGCATCAACGTTTATGACATTCTGCGCCGCAACACGCTCGTGCTGTCCAAGGCTGCGGTTGAAGCTCTGGAGGAGCGGTTCAAATGACTGATCTTCGCCACTACGACGTAATCCGCACCCCGGCGATTACCGAAAAGTCGACCTTCGTTTCCGAAAACAACCAGGTTGTTTTCAACGTTGCGCTGGACGCTTCCAAGCCGGAAATCAAGGCTGCCGTCGAAGCCCTCTTCGGCGTCAAGGTCAAGGCCGTCAACACGCTGGTCCGCAAGGGCAAGACGAAGCGGTTCAAGACCACGATCGGCACGCAGCAGGACGTCAAGAAGGCCGTCGTGACGCTGGTCGAAGGCCAGACACTCGACGTGACCACCGGTCTCTGAGGAATAAGACAATGGCATTGAAAACTTTCAACCCGGTAACGCCGAGCCAGCGCCAGCTGGTCATCGTCGACCGTTCCGGCCTGCACAAGGGCAAGCCGGTCAAGTCGCTGACCGAAGGTCTGAATTCCAAGGGTGGCCGTAACAATCTCGGTCGCGTCACTGCCCGCTATCAGGGCGGTGGTCACAAGCGTTCCTATCGCCTGGTCGACTTCAAGCGTCGCAAGTTCGACGTCGAAGCCACGGTCGAGCGCCTGGAATATGACCCGAACCGCACCGCTTTCATCGCTCTTATCAAGTATAGCGATGGTGAGCTCTCTTACATCCTGGCGCCGCAGCGTCTTGCTGCCGGCGACAAGGTGATCGCTTCGCAGAAGGGCGCCGACGTCAAGCCCGGCAATGCGATGCCGCTGCAGTTCATCCCGGTCGGCTCCATCGTCCACAATGTGGAAATGAAGCCCGGCAAGGGTGGCCAGATGGCCCGCTCCGCCGGCACTTACGTGCAGCTCGTCGGCCGCGACCAGGGCATGGCGATCCTTCGCCTGGCCTCCGGTGAACAGCGCCTCGTTTCGGGCCTCTGCATGGCGTCGATCGGTGCAGTGTCCAATGCGGACCACATCAACACCAATGACGGCAAGGCCGGCCGGTCGATCTGGAAGGGCAAGCGCCCGCATGTTCGCGGCGTCGCCATGAACCCGGTCGACCATCCGCACGGCGGTGGTGAAGGCCGCACCTCCGGTGGTCGCCATCCGGTGACCCCCTGGGGCAAGCCGACCAAGGGCAAGCGCACCCGTTCGAACAAGTCGACCGACAAGTTCATCATGCGCTCGCGCCACAAGCGTTAATTGAGAAAGAGGAAGTCATAGAATGGCTCGTTCAGTTTGGAAAGGCCCGTTTGTCGACGGCTATCTTCTCAAGAAAGCTGAGAAGGTGCGTGCAGGCGGTCGCAGTGAAGTGATCAAGATGTGGAGCCGCCGCTCCACCATTCTTCCGCAGTTCGTCGGTCTGACGTTCGGCGTCTACAACGGCAACAAGCATGTGCCGGTGTCGGTCAACGAAGAAATGGTCGGCCACAAGTTCGGCGAATTCTCCCCGACCCGGACCTATTACGGTCACGGCGCGGACAAGAAGGCGAAGAGGAAGTAATCATGGGCAAGGCTAAGACAGAACGCCGGCTCAAGGACAACGAGGCTCAGGCCGTTGCCCGCACGATCCGGGTCAGCCCGCAGAAGCTCAACCTGGTTGCTGCGCTGATCCGCGGCAAGAAGGTCGACAAGGCGCTTGCCGAACTCGAATTCTCGCGCAAGCGGATTTCCGAGACCGTCAAGAAGACGCTGGAATCGGCGATCGCCAACGCGGAAAACAACCACGACCTCGACGTTGACTCGCTGATCGTCGCGGAAGCCTATGTGGGCAAGTCGATCGTCATGAAGCGTTTCCACGCTCGTGGCCGCGGCCGTGCATCCCGCATCGAGCGTCCCTTCGCTCACCTGACGATCGTCGTCCGCGAAGTTGCCGAGAAGGAGGCCGCATAATGGGTCAGAAAATCAATCCGATCGGCTTCCGTCTGGGCATCAACCGGACCTGGGACAGCCGCTGGTTCGCCGACAACGCCGAATATGGCCAGCTGCTGCATGAGGACCTTGCGATCCGCAACACTCTCATGAGTGAACTGAAGGCCGCCGGCATTGCCAAGGTGGTGATCGAGCGTCCGCACAAGAAGTGCCGCGTCACGATCCACTCGGCCCGTCCGGGTCTGATCATCGGCAAGAAGGGCGCCGACATCGAGAAGCTGCGCAAGCGGGTTTCCGAGATGACCCGCTCCGAGACGCATCTCAACATCGTTGAAGTGCGCAAGCCGGAAATCGACTCGACGCTGGTTGCACAGGGCATTGCCCAGCAGCTCGAGCGCCGCGTGGCCTTCCGCCGTGCGATGAAGCGCGCCGTCCAGTCGGCCATGCGTCTTGGCGCCGAAGGCATCAAGATCACTTGCGCCGGCCGTCTCGGCGGTGCGGAAATCGCCCGTACGGAATGGTACCGCGAAGGCCGCGTTCCGCTTCACACCCTGCGCGCCGATATCGACTACGGCGTTGCGGAAGCTCACACCGCCTTTGGCGTGTGCGGCATCAAGGTCTGGATCTTCAAGGGCGAAATCCTTGAACACGATCCGATGGCCTCGGAGCGTCGTGCCGTGGAAGGTGACAACCAGGGCGGCAACCAAAACCGTCGCCGCGAGAACGCGTAAAGCGTCGGCAGACTTCGGAGAATAACAAATGTTGCAGCCAAAGCGCACGAAGTTCCGCAAGCAGTTCAAAGGCCGTATCCATGGCGTTGCCAAGGGTGGTTTTGACTTGGCTTTCGGCGAATATGGGCTCAAGGCCCAGGAACCGAACCGGGTGAATGCCCGCGAGATCGAAGCGGCCCGCCGCGCGATCACCCGTCACATGAAGCGCGCCGGCCGCGTCTGGATCCGCGTGTTCCCGGACGTTCCCGTCACCAAGAAGCCGACCGAAGTCCGTATGGGCAAGGGCAAGGGTTCCGTTGAGTATTGGGCATGCAAGGTCAAGCCTGGCCGTGTGATGTTCGAAATTGACGGTGTCAGCGAAGAACTGGCACGCGAGGCTCTGCGTCTCGGTTCAGCCAAGCTCTCCGTCAAGACGCGCTTCATCCAGCGCATTGCCGAGTAAGGAGTGATTGAGATGAAATCGTCCGACGTTCGCGCGCTGAGCGCCGACCAGATGAATGACGAACTTGCCAAGCTGAAGAAGGAGCAGTTCAACCTGCGCTTCCAGAAGGCGACCGGTCAGCTCGAAAAGACCGCCCGCATCAACGAAGTTCGCAAGGACATTGCCCGTATTAAGACGATCGCCCGCCAGAAGGCGGCCGGCGTCAAGGCTTGAAGGATATAAGAAATGCCGAAACGCATTCTGCAGGGCACCGTCGTCAGCGACAAGAACGACAAGACCATCGTGGTCCGCGTCGAGCGTCGCTTTGCCCATCCTCTGCTTCAGAAGACGGTCCGCCGTTCGAAGAAGTACAAGGCACATGACGAACAGAACACGGTAAAGACCGGCGACATCGTTTCCATCGAGGAATGCGCGCCGATCTCCAAGGACAAGCGCTGGCGGGTCGTCCAGGTTCATCAGTGAGCCTCGACTACATCGCTGCGATATGAGCGCCCGCCCGGAATCGTCTTCCGGGCGTGAACTCTTTTAGAAAATCACTTGATTTTGGGCGAGTTTTCTATATGACGCGCCCATTCCAATGCAACTTGGATTCTCAAGCCGGATCAGGGGATCGGATCGCATGATCTTGTCCAACCAGTCCGGTCATAACAAGAAGGCGACCTGACATGATTCAGATGCAAACAAACCTCGACGTGGCGGATAATTCCGGCGCCCGTCGTGTCATGTGCATCAAGGTGCTGGGCGGCTCCAAGCGTAAATACGCTTCGATCGGCGACGTGATCGTCGTTTCGATCAAGGAAGCCATCCCGCGCGGCCGTGTTAAGAAGGGCGACGTGATGAAGGCCGTGGTGGTTCGCACCGCCAAGGACATCCGCCRTCCGGATGGAAGCGTTATCCGCTTCGACAGCAATGCAGCCGTTCTCATCGACAACAAGAAAGAGCCGATCGGCACGCGTATCTTCGGACCGGTTCCGCGCGAACTTCGCGCCAAGAACCACATGAAGATCATCTCGCTGGCTCCCGAAGTGCTCTGATCGAAAGGAACGACTGAGATGCAGAAGATTCGCAAAGGCGACAAGGTCGTCGTGCTGACCGGCAAGGACAAGGGTCGCTCCGGCGAAGTCCTCGTGGTCATGCCCAAGGAAGACCGCGCTGTTGTGCGCGGCGTCAACGTGGTCAAGCGCCATCAGCGCCAGACCGCTTCCCAGGAAGCTGGTATCATCAGCAAGGAAGCCCCGATCCATCTGTCGAACATCGCGATCGCCGACCCCAAGGACGGCAAGCCGACCCGCGTCGGTTTCAAGATCGAAGGCGACAAGAAGGTCCGCGTGGCCAAGCGTTCGGGAGTGTCCATCGATGGCTGAAGCTAAGTACGAGCCCCGGCTCAAAAAGGAATATACGTCCCGCGTCCGTGCTGCGATGCAGGAACAGTTCAGCTACGCCAACGAGATGATGATCCCGAAGGTCGACAAGATCGTCATCAATATGGGCGTGGGCGAAGCGACGGCTGATTCCAAGAAGCCTACCGTGGCTGCTGCCGACCTCGCCGCGATCGCCGGCCAGAAGCCGGTCGTCACCAAGGCACGCAACTCCATCGCAGGCTTCAAGGTCCGCGAGCACATGCCGATCGGCGCCAAGGTTACCCTTCGCGGCACCCGCATGTATGAATTCATGGATCGCCTGGTCAACATCGCGCTGCCGCGCGTTCGCGACTTCCGCGGCCTGAATCCGAAGAGCTTTGATGGCCGTGGCAACTTCGCCATGGGTATCAAGGAGCACATCGTGTTCCCGGAAATCAACTACGACAAGGTTGATCAGATGTGGGGCATGGACATCATCGTTTGCACGACGGCCTCGACCGACGACGAAGCGCGGGCTCTTCTGAAAGAGTTCAACTTCCCGTTCCGTACCTGACCGTAACGACGAGCGTAAAAAAGGAACTATCCAATGGCGAAAACGAGCGCAGTTGAAAAGAACAAGCGCCGCCGTAAACTGGTTGCCCAGCAGGCTAACAAGCGTGCCAAGCTGAAGGCGACCATTCAGAACCGCGAACTGCCGATCGAAGACAGGTTCCGGGCAACCCTCAAGCTGGCTGAGATGCCGCGCAATGGTTCCAAGACCCGCATCCGTAATCGGTGCGAAGTTACGGGCCGTCCGCGTGCCTTCTACCGGAAGCTCAAGATGTCGCGCGTGGCGCTCCGCCAGCTCGGCAACTTCGGGCAGATCCCCGGCATTGTGAAGTCCAGCTGGTAAGGAGGGCGAACAGATGTCCATGACTGATCCGTTGGGTGATATGCTCACCCGCATCCGCAACGGCGTTGCTCGCCGCAAGTCCTCCGTCAGTACGCCGGCTTCGACGCTGCGTGTCCGCGTGTTGGACGTGCTGCAGGCCGAAGGCTATATCCGCGGTTATTCCAAGACCGATTTTGAGAACGGCAAGTCCGAGATCAATATCGAACTCAAGTACTACGAAGGTGCGCCGGTCATTCGCAAGATCGACCGCGTCTCCAAGCCGGGCCGCCGGGTCTATGTCTCGGTCAAGTCCATTCCGCAGGTCGCGAACGGCCTCGGCATTTCGATCCTTTCGACTCCGAAGGGCGTGATGGCCGATCACCAGGCTCGCGAACAGAACGTTGGTGGCGAGTTGCTCTGCTCGATCTTCTGATCGGCATAGCTCTCGCATAGCGAACAGACAGGTAGAAAATATGTCTCGTATCGGTAAAAAGCCCGTTCAGGTTCCTGCTGGCGTGACCGCTGCTGTCGAAGGACAGACGGTGACCGTGAAGGGCCCGAAGGGCGAACTCAAATTCGTCGTCAATGACGAAGTGCTCGTCAAGCTCGAAGATAACGCCGTGGCGGTTTCGCCGATCAACGAAAGCAAGGATGCCCGCGCCAAGTGGGGCATGTCGCGCACGATGATCAGCAACCTGCTCAAGGGCGTGAAGGACGGCTACGAAAAGAAGCTCGAAATCAACGGCGTTGGTTACAAGGCCGCCATGCAGGGCAAGAACCTGCAGCTTTCGCTCGGCTTCTCGCATGATGTGGTCTACTCGCCGCCGGAAGGCATCAGCATCACGGTGCCGAAGCCGACGGAAATCACCGTCACTGGCATCGACAAGCAGATTGTCGGCCAGGTCGCAGCGGAAATCCGCGAATATCGCGGCCCCGAGCCCTATAAGGGCAAGGGTGTCAAATACGCCGGCGAGCGTATTGTCCGCAAAGAAGGCAAGAAGAAGTAAGGAAGCGGAACAATGGCCAGCACAAAAGAAAATATGGTGCGCCGCGCGAGCCGCGTCCGCCGTCAGCTCAAGAAGGTCGCCAATGGTCGCCCGCGTCTCAGCGTGCATCGTTCGTCCAAGAATATCTACGTCCAGGTCATCGATGACGTCGCCGGCAAGACGCTGGCGTCTGCCTCGACGCTCGATACGGCACTGCGCTCTTCGCTGAAGACCGGCGCCGACATCGCGGCCGCCGCTGCCGTTGGCAAGCTCGTCGCCGAGCGTGCTGTCGCCGCTGGCGTCAAGGACGTGGTGTTCGACCGCGGTTCGTTCATCTATCACGGCCGCATCAAGGCGCTTGCCGATGCTGCCCGCGAAGGTGGCCTGAACTTCTGATCGGTCGCCCGGTTTTCCGGGCGTCTGTCCCCGAAGCCTATGCTTCAACCAAGCCGGACCTCGGTCCCTTCAGTGGATACCGGGGTCTCACTTTAAATTGCCGATTGCACCCGGAAAAAAATAAGGAAAAGGACAATGGCACAGGAAAAGAGGTCTTCGCGCGAAGACCGTCAGAGCCGCGAAGAGCGCGATAGCGAATTCGTCGATAAGCTCGTTGCCATCAATCGCGTTGCCAAGGTGGTCAAGGGTGGCCGCCGTTTCGGTTTCGCAGCACTCGTCGTCGTCGGTGACCAGAAGGGTCGCGTCGGCTTTGGCCATGGCAAGGCGCGCGAAGTGCCGGAAGCCATCCGCAAAGCTACGGAAGCCGCCAAGCGCGACCTGATCTTCGTGCCGCTGCGCGATGGACGCACGCTGCATCACGACGTTCCCGGCCGCCACGGCGCCGGCAAGGTTCTGCTGCGTTCGGCTCCGGCCGGTACGGGAATCATCGCCGGTGGTCCGATGCGCGCCGTCTTCGAAACGCTCGGCGTTCATGACGTCGTTGCCAAGTCGACCGGTTCGTCGAATCCCTACAACATGGTGCGCGCCACCTTCGACGCCCTGAAGAACCAGGTGCATCCGAAGGACGTCGCGGCCCAGCGCGGCATCAAGTACGCGACGCTTCAGGCTCGTCGTCAGCATGCCGGCGTCGCTGCTGCTGAAGAATAAGGAGCCGGACCATGGCCAAAAAAACTGAAGCAAAGACAGTTACCGTCGAACAGATCGGTAGCCCGACCCGCCGGCCCGACAAGCAGCAGAAGACGCTGATCGGCCTCGGCCTCAACAAGATGCATCGCGTCCGTACCCTCGAAGACACGCCGTCCGTGCGTGGCATGATCGCTTCGGTCAGCCACCTGGTTCGTGTCGTCGAAGACAAGTAAGGCGGGAGAGACGACCATGAAACTGAATGAAGTGACCGATAACGAAGGCGCACTCAAGCGCCGCAAGCGCCTGGGCCGCGGTATCGGCTCCGGCTCCGGCAAGACCGGCGGCCGCGGCGTCAAGGGTCAGAAGGCACGCTCCGGCGTTGCCATCAACGGCTTCGAAGGCGGCCAGATGCCGATCTATCGTCGTCTGCCGAAGCGCGGCTTCAACAATATCTTCCGTGAAGACTTTGTTGTCGTTTCGCTCGCCCGCGTCCAGGCTGCAGTCGATGCCAAGAAGCTCGACGCTTCCAAGACCGTCGATGCCGAAACGCTCAAGGCTGCCGGCGTGATTCGGCGCGCCAAAGCCGGCGTCCGCGTGCTCGCCGATGGCGAAGTCACCACCAAGCTTTCCTTCGAAGTCGCCGGCGCCTCCAAGGCCGCGATCGAGAAGATCGAGAAGGCTGGCGGCGCCGTCAAGCTGCTCTCGGCAGCTGCCGAGTAAGTCTCGTGAAATTGAACGCCCGGTGCTTCACACCGGGCGTTTTTGCTCCTATATGAGAGCCTCTATTGTGGACACCGCCAGCCGGATGTCTGCGCGACCCGTAGACCGGGATGAGGCCGTGTACAGCTTCACGCTGCCCGCTTCCGGTAAATTTCAGACCTACCAGTCCGGCTGTCGTCCCTGATCAGGAACCGGATTCGCGGAGAGTTTCATGGCTTCTGCAGCGGAACAGCTTGCATCCAATCTTAGTTTCTCGACATTTGCCAAAGCGGATGATTTGAAGAAGCGCCTGTGGTTCACCCTTGGTGCGCTGCTCGTCTATCGCCTCGGCACCTATATTCCGCTGCCGGGCATCGACCTCGACGTGTTCGCCAAGGCGTTCGACAGCCAGTCGGGCGGTATCCTTGGCCTGTTCAACATGTTCTCCGGCGGTGCCGTGAGCCGTATGGCGATTTTCGCCCTTGGCATCATGCCGTATATCTCCGCTTCGATTATCGTCCAGCTGATGACCTCCGTCGTGCCTGCGCTCGAGCAGCTGAAGAAGGAGGGCGAGCAGGGCCGCAAGATGATCAACCAGTACACCCGCTACGGCACGGTGATTCTGGGTGCGCTGCAGGCTTATGGCATCGCCATATCCATGGAGGCGGGTCAGCATATCGTCGTCGATCCCGGTTGGTTCTTCCGCTTCTCGACCGTCGTCACGCTGCTTGGCGGCACTATGTTCCTGATGTGGCTCGGTGAACAGATCACCTCACGCGGCATCGGCAACGGCATTTCGCTGATCATCTTCTCCGGTATCGTCGCCAATCTGCCGACTGCGATGGGCCACGCGCTCGAAATGAGCCGTACGGGCGCTCTGTCGGTGACCGTCATCCTGATTGTTGCCGTGGTTGCGATCGCCGCGATCACCATGATCGTGTTCTTCGAACGCGCTCAACGTCGGCTTTTGATCCAGTATCCGAAGCGCCAGGTGGGCAACCGAATGTTTCAGGGCGACACGTCGCACCTGCCGCTGAAGCTCAACACATCGGGCGTTATCCCGGCTATTTTCGCTTCGTCGCTGCTGCTCCTGCCGGCGACGCTGGCTGGCTTCTCCGGCGGCGCCAACCTGCCGGATTGGGCAACGGCTATTGTTGCGGCGCTTGGCCATGGACAGCCGCTCTATATGGTCTTCTACGCCGGGCTGATTGCCTTCTTCGCCTTCTTCTACACGGCTATCGTCTTCAATCCGAAGGATACGGCCGATAACCTGAAGAAGCATGGCGGCTTCATCCCAGGTATCCGGCCGGGCGAACGCACCGCAGAATATATTGATTATGTCCTCACGCGCATCACTGTGATCGGCGCTCTCTACCTGATCATCGTCTGCAGCCTGCCGGAAATCCTCATTGCCCAGACCGGTGTGCCATTCTACCTTGGTGGTACGTCGCTTTTGATTGTTGTCAGCGTTACCCTTGATACGGTAGCACAGATCCAAGGCCATCTGATTGCCACGCAGTATGAGGGCCTGATTAAAAAATCGAAGCTCCGGGGAGGTAAGAGGGGATAATGCGATTAATTCTGTTGGGGCCGCCGGGCGCGGGGAAGGGTACTCAGGCCAAGCGGCTGACGGAAAAGAACGGCATCCCGCAACTGTCGACAGGCGATATGTTGCGTGCTGCCGTCGCGGAGCAGACCGAGGTCGGCAAGCGTGCGAAAGCCGTGATGGACGCCGGTCAGCTCGTGTCCGACGAGATCGTCAATCAGATCGTTTCCGAACGCATTGACGCGCCGGACTGCAAAAAGGGCTTCATCCTCGACGGCTTCCCGCGCACGGTGCCGCAGGCGAAGGCGCTGAGCACGATGCTGAGTGACAAGGGCCTGCGACTCGATGCAGTGATCGAATTGCTAGTGGATGAGGCGGCTTTGGTGAGCCGCATCGAATCGCGCGTCGCAGAGACCGTGGCCGCTGGCGGCAAGGTTCGCTCGGATGACAATCCGGAAGCGTTCAAGAAGAGACTCGTCGAGTATCGCGAGAAGACGGCCCCGCTTTCGGCTTATTATGCCGAGACAGGCGAACTTAGGACTGTCGATGGCATGGCGGATATCGACCATGTGACGGCCGAGATAGAAAAGATATTGGTTTCAGCCTGACCTGGGCTTTAATCAAAAAAAATGGCTCGGGAGTTGACTTTTTCAAGCGATTCCGCCAAAGACTGCGCCAACTCGCTAGACACAATGCGATCGGCGCGGATTTCCCCGCAGGGGAGACCTCGTTCGGTCGCTTTTGATATGAAGCGAACGGCAATTTAAACAAGTGACCGCACCGCCGGTCGCGCAACGAAGAAGCCGATTGCCGGATGGCAACCGGAATGCAAGGAGAACAGGCGTGGCTCGTATTGCTGGCGTCAACATCCCGACTCAGAAGCGCGTTGTGATCGCTCTTCAGTACATTCACGGGATTGGACCGAAGTTTGCTCAGGAAATCATCGAAAAGGTTGGCATTCCGGCGGATCGCCGCGTTCACCAGCTGACCGATGCCGAGGTTCTGCAGATCCGTGAAGCCATCGACCGCGACTACCGGGTCGAAGGCGATCTGCGCCGCGAAACCTCGATGAATATCAAGCGTCTGATGGACCTCGGCAGCTATCGCGGCCTGCGTCATCGTCGCTCTCTGCCGGTGCGCGGTCAGCGCACACATACCAATGCCCGCACCCGCAAGGGTCCGGCAAAGGCGATTGCCGGCAAGAAGAAGTAATTTCGACGCGAATAGCGAAAAGCGAGTAGCGAATAGGGTGGCCCTCTATTCGCTACTCGCTCTTTAGCTGCTCGCATCGAAGGTGTAGCCGCTGGAATTACGGCGGCGAAGAGATCAACGGAAGGAAGACTTATGGCTAAGCAGGAAGCTGCGCGCGTTCGCCGTCGCGAACGCAAGAATATCTCGTCGGGCGTCGCCCATGTGAACTCGACGTTCAACAACACCATGATCACCATCACCGACGCGCAGGGCAATGCGATTGCCTGGTCGTCCGCTGGCGCCAAGGGTTTCAAGGGCTCGCGCAAGTCGACCCCGTTCGCCGCCCAGATGGCTGCCGAAGATTGCGCCAAGAAGGCCCAGGAACATGGCATGCGCCAGCTCGAAGTCGAAGTCTGCGGTCCGGGTTCGGGTCGTGAATCGGCTCTCCGCGCGCTGCAGGCTGCCGGCTTCACCATCACCTCGATCCGTGACGTGACGCCGATCCCGCACAACGGTTGCCGTCCGCGCAAGAAGCGCCGCGTCTGATCATATTTGTATCTACGGACTGGGCTGAACGCACGGTCCGACATCCTCGATATCGATTGCCACGATTGGATGGTGGCACGAAGGGAAGGCGAAAGTCATGATCCAGAAGAACTGGCAGGAACTCATCAAGCCGAACAAGGTGGAATTCACCTCGTCGACGCGCTCCAAGGCGACGCTGGTCGCCGAGCCGCTCGAGCGTGGATTCGGCCTGACGCTGGGCAACGCGCTGCGTCGCGTTCTGCTCTCGTCGCTGCGCGGCGCTGCCGTCACAGCCGTGCAGATCGATGGCGTTCTGCACGAATTCTCGTCGATTCCGGGCGTCCGCGAAGACGTTACGGATATCGTCCTCAACATCAAGGAAATCGCCATCAAGATGGACGGCGATGATTCCAAGCGCATGGTCGTGCGCAAGCAGGGCCCGGGCCAGGTCACCGCTGGTGACATCCAGACGGTCGGCGATATCGAAATCCTCAATCCGGGCCATGTGATCTGCACGCTCGACGAGGGCGCCGAGATCCGTATGGAATTCACCGTCGCCAACGGCAAGGGCTATGTGCCGGCCGATCGCAACCGTTCGGAAGATGCTCCGATCGGTCTGATCCCGGTCGACAGCCTTTTCTCGCCGGTCAAGAAAGTGTCCTACAAGGTGGAAAACACCCGCGAAGGCCAGGTTCTCGACTATGACAAGCTGACCATGACCATCGAAACCGATGGTTCGGTTACCGGCGAAGACGCCGTTGCGTTCGCAGCCCGTATTCTTCAGGACCAGCTCTCCGTGTTCGTCAACTTCGACGAGCCGCAGAAGGAAACCGAGGAAGAGACCATCACCGAGCTCGCCTTCAATCCGGCGCTGCTCAAGAAGGTCGACGAGCTGGAACTCTCGGTCCGCTCGGCAAACTGCCTGAAGAACGACAACATCGTCTATATCGGCGACCTCATTCAGAAGACCGAAGCAGAAATGCTGCGCACTCCGAACTTTGGTCGCAAGTCGCTGAACGAAATCAAGGAAGTTCTCGCGTCCATGGGCCTCCATCTCGGTATGGAAGTCCCGGCCTGGCCGCCAGAGAACATCGAAGAGCTCGCCAAGCGTTACGAAGACCAGTACTAAGCAACAAAAAGGCAGGGACGACTTGCCTTTTCCCAGACAAACGGCAGGGACTTGTCCCTGCTTGTGCCAGGAAACGGCAGGTCCGAAATAGAGGAACCTGCACTTAAAGGAGTATAGCCATGCGCCACGGAAATTCGGGTCGCAAGCTCAACAGAACCGCTGAACACCGCAAGGCGATGTTCAAGAACATGGCGGCCTCGCTCATCGAACATGAGCAGATCGTCACCACTTTGCCGAAGGCGAAGGAAATCCGCCCGATCGTCGAGAAGCTTGTGACGCTCGGCAAGCGCGGCGACCTGCATGCCCGCCGTCAGGCGATCTCGCAGGTCGGCAGCGCTGAACTCGTCTCGCGCCTGTTCGCCACGATCGCGCCGCGCTACGCCAACCGCAACGGCGGCTACCTGCGCATCATGAAGGCCGGCTTCCGCCATGGCGACAACGCACCGCTCGCCGTGATCGAATTCGTCGATCGCGACGTCTCCGCCAAGGGCGCTGCAGACCACGCACGCGTCGAGGCCGAGAAGGCTGCCGAAGCCGCCTGATTTCAGGTGACCGGTGAAACAGATCGAAAAGCCGGGCTCGCGCCCGGCTTTTCGTATTTGCGGTGGCATGGGCCTGTATCCGGGTTCAATCTCTCGGCAACCGGCTGACCAGGAATTTATTGTTGCCCTTGTTGCGGCAATGGCGGCAGAGGAGGGAAGGCTCCAGTTCTATCAGGCTGACGCCCGGCTGGCGGCGTGCGAGCTCCTGCCGGTCAATCCTTCCCTCGTGCTTACAGAGCGCGCATCGCCCGCCGAGAACGTCGTACTGGCCGAGAGCCTCCGGCGTCACCGCCTTGAGTTGGTACAGCGCAGCCGCGTCGATGCGGCTGAGATCATCGGGGATCAATTGGATCGACCGTTCGTGGCGCATCGGTTCATGCCTCTTCGCAGACCGATATCCGGCCGGCCGGCCGCGATGTGGTCTTTCGTTCCTCTACGGCAATCATAGCTGCGAGCCGCGTTTCCTCTTGCCGGAAAGCGCAGTCCCGACAGGCGCAGAGAAAGCGCGGCGCTGGCACAGATGATAGCCGCAGAGCTCTGCTTTCGGCACGAAAAGACCTCTCCGCCGATGTCGCCATGGCAGCTCCTCCTTGCGGCAGTTGCAATTTGTTCTTATTTTGTTCTTATGGCCGGGCGGAGTCAAGCGCGCAGAGGATGCAATGAAAAACGCGCCGGATATACTTCGGCGCGTTCCGAAAATCTGAGCAAGTGTCGGATGATCAGTAGATCACCACGCTCCTGATGCTCTCGCCGCCATGCATCAGCTCGAAACCCTTGTTGATGTCTTCGAGCGGCATGGTGTGGGTGATCATCGGGTCGATCTGGATCTTGCCATCCATGTACCAATCGACGATCTTGGGCACATCGGTGCGGCCGCGGGCGCCACCGAAGGCGGTGCCCATCCAGGTACGGCCCGTGACCAGCTGAAACGGGCGRGTGGAGATTTCCTGGCCGGCGCCGGCGACGCCGATCACCACCGACTTGCCCCAGCCGCGGTGGCTGGCTTCGAGCGCCTGGCGCATCACCTTGGTGTTGCCGGTGCAGTCGAAGGTGTARTCSGCRCCGCCGATCTGGTCGGCMCCGCGCTTGGTCATGTTGACCAGATAGGGAACGATGTCGCCGTCGACYTCCTTCGGRTTGACGAAATGCGTCATGCCGAARCGTTCGCCCCAGACCTTCTTGTCRTTGTTGAGRTCGACGCCGATGATCATGTCGGCACCSGCGAGCTTSAGGCCCTGGATGACRTTGAGGCCGATGCCGCCGAGGCCGAAGACCACCGCGGTGGCGCCGATCTCCACCTTGGCGGTGTTGATCACCGCACCGATGCCGGTGGTGACGCCGCAGCCGATATAGCAGATCTTGTCGAAGGGGGCATCCTCGCGCACCTTGGCCAGGGCGATCTCYGGCAGGACGGTGTAATTGGCGAAGGTCGAGCAACCCATATAGTGGTGGATCTTGTCCTTGCCGATCGAGAAGCGGCTGGTGCCATCGGGCATGACGCCCTGGCCCTGGGTGGCGCGGATGGCRGTGCARAGATTGGTCTTGCGGSWSAGGCAAGAGGGGCAGGAGCGGCATTCCGGCGTATAGAGCGGAATGACGTGATCGCCCTTCTTGACGGTGGTCACGCCCGGGCCGACATCGACGACRAYGCCGGCGCCCTCATGGCCGAGAATGGCGGGGAACAGGCCTTCCGGATCGGCACCGGAGAGCGTGAAATCRTCKGTRTGGCAGATGCCGGTCGCCTTGACCTCGACCAGCACTTCGCCGGCCTTGGGGCCTTCGAGCTGCACGGTCATGATTTCGAGCGGTTTGCCGGCCTGCGTGGCCACGGCGGCACGTACGTCCATTGGGAATCCCTCCTCGCTTAGTCTTTTGATGAACGGACAATGGCATGCTGCTATTCGTCGGTTCAATAGCAAACTGCGGCGTGGATCGACGCGGGATCAAGATTCTACCTATGGCATCGGTCGTCGATCTCTGGTTAAAGGACGTGATCACCAATAGACAGAAGCCATGCCTCATTCCCACTCCGCCCATCCGCATATGATCCGCGGCTTGATGATCATGGCATTCGCCATGCTCCTGCTGCCCTGCATGGATGCGATCGCCAAATACATGGCCAATTTCCAGGCCATGTCGCCTGGACAGGTGACATTTTACCGCTTCTTCTTCCAGATGGTGCTGACCCTGCCGCTGCTTGTCACGGTCTCGGGCAAGGGCGCCTTTCGCGCCAAGCGCCCATGGATGAATTTGTTGCGCGGTGCGCTGCATGCGGCGGCGACGCTGTTGTTCTTCACCTCGGTCAAATACATGCCGCTCGCCGATGTGTTCGCCATCTATTTCGTCGAGCCGTTCATTCTGACGGCAATGTCGGCGCTATTCCTTGGCGAAACAGTCGGCTGGCGGCGCTGGATGGCCATTCTTATCGGTTTCGGCGGAGCGATGATCGTCATCCAGCCGAGTTTTGCGATTTTTGGCGTCAAGGCCTTGCTGCCGGTCGTCTGCGCCTTTCTCTACGCGATTTATCTGTTTCTCAACCGCGCCATCGGCGATGCCGATCCGCCACTGACGATGCAAACCCTATCCGGCCTCGGCGGCACGGTTTTCATGGGCTTGGCATTGCTGGCCGGTCATTGGGCGGGCAATGGCGATTTCGCGCCGGGGCTGCCAACATCCTTGTTCACGCTTGCCATTCTCATCATTCTGGGTGGGCTCTCGGGCTATGGGCACCTGCTGGTCGTACATGCCTTCCGGCTTGCGCCCTTGTCCATCCTTGCGCCGTTTCAGTATTTCGAGATCATCTCCGCCACCGCGCTTGGCCTGCTGGTGTTCGGCGATTTTCCTTCCGCGGCCAAATGGCTCGGCGTGGCGATCATCGTCGGTTCCGGGCTCTACATCATCTGGCGTGAACGCAAGCGGCCGTCCACCGAAATGTCGCAGATTAGTCAATAACAATTCATTGCCCGTTTACTGCTTTCCTTGGGGCGGGATTAACAGGTCCCGGACAATATTGTATCTGGCTTCATGATGAAGTCGGAGTTGAAAAATGTCAAATTTTACATGGCGTTATCCGGCCTCTGCCATCGCCGGCAAACATCGGTTCACAGCCGAAGACATTCTTGTTTTACGCAAGCATATGTTCCCCATGGGCCTGATCTCGGCTGATGATGCGGAGCAATTGCTGGCGCTGCATCGCTGTGCCGCAGATAAGTGCCCTGAATGGGATATCTGGTTCATCGAGACGATGGCCGCCTATATCGTCGTGCATTGCTATCCCCGATATTCGCTGGACGAATTGAATGCCGAATGGCTGATCGCCTTGCTTGCGCCCGATGGCGTGGTTCGCAGCATCGCGGAGCTGGAAGTCGTGCTTCACGCCATGGAAATGGCCTCCGCGGTGCCCGACATCCTGTCTTGCTTCGTGCTTGGGCAGTTGCAGCAGGCGCTGCGGGGCGGGCAGGGCGCGTATGCGCAAAGCCGGATCGTCAAGCGATCGGGCATCGCGCCGCAGGATATCGAATTCATCTATCGCATCCTGCGCGGTTCRCTGTTTGCCGGCAAGATGGTTTTGAGCAAGGCGGAAGTCTCCATGCTGGATCGGATCGATGCCGTGGTCACAGGCAAGGTCAACGATCCGTCCTGGAAGGTTTTGATGCGCTCGCTGTCGGTGCGTACGCCGGAAGGCCATGCGACGGCGACGCCATGGCTGCAGATGCAGGCAGAGGATGCCGCGCTAGACGAGGCCGCCTGACGTCTTGATTTCGATGATGAAATACGCGCCTGTTCCATCCGGCTTGACCGCATAGGCGCGGCCGCCGTGCAGGCGGGCGATCTCCGCCACCAAAGCGAGGCCGAGGCCCCAGCCACCACCGGATTCGCTACGGCCCTCGGGACGGAAAAACGGCTCGAAAACGCGTGTCATCTCTTCCGGTTTCAATCCGTCGCCATGGTCACGCACTCTGATGAATGCCACTTCGCCTTGCTGCGCGATATTGATGCTGATCGGCGGAGCACCATGGCGCGCGGCWTTTTGCAGGAGATTGCGGATCGCCCGCCGCAGCAGTTTTTCATTGCCCTGCACGAGCGTACTTGTGCCCTCGGCTTCGGCGCCGGTTGCAGCGGCTTCCTCGGCGGCGAGCGCCAGCAGGTCCACGGTCTGGTCGAGCGGCAGGGGCTGGTCACTGCCGAGCCGGCTCTTCAGCAGGATCTCTTCGACGAGTTCATCGAGTTCGGCGAGGTTGCGGATGATTTCCTTCTTCGTCGCCTCATTCTGGCTGAGTTCGAACATTTCGGTGGCCATGCGCAGCCGCGCCAAGGGCGAGCGCAATTCGTGGCTGGCATTGGCAAGCAGCGCCTTTTGCGAGGTGACCAACGCCTCGACGCGGTCGGCTGCGTGATTGAACTCCAGGGCCACAGCGGCGATCTCGTCGCGGCCGCGGACCGGCGCTCTCGCCGACAGTGCGCCATCGCCCCAGGCCTGCATGCTGATGCGCAGCTTGTCGAGCCTGCGGGTGAGGTTCCAGACGACCGGAAAGGCGGCGATACCGACGGTCGCAGCCACGATCAGCAGCGATATGATGATGTTGTGGCGCGGCGGTTCGAAGGCGCGTCGGACATAGGCGACCAGCCGTGTGCCGTCCGCCAGCGTGGCGTTGAAGGCACGGAAGCGGCGATGCATGCCCGCCAGCCCCTCATCATCGTCGGGCGAGGGGATCTTGTTGCCAGCGCCTTGCAAGAAACGGCCATCCGGGCCGAAAATCGCTATGTCGGCATCGAGCGCGCGCGACAGTCGGTCGAGCATACGTTGCCGGTCGGCAGGATTGCTGTCCTCGCCCAGCATGACCGTCGCAAAGCGATCTATCCGCTCTTCGAACGGCCCCTTGGTGTCGAGCCGGCCCATCATGGCAAGCAGTGTCAGCATGGCGACGACAAGCGCCAGGCTGCCGATGACGGTGAGATAGATCTTGATATAGAGCCGGCTGCCAATCATGCGCGGCTGCCTTCATCCTGGTTGCGGGCGAAGATATAGCCCGCGCCACGCAGCGTCAGGATGCGGCGCGGATGTTTCGGGTCGGCTTCGATGGCCGCGCGGATGCGGGAAATGTGGACGTCTATCGAACGGTCGAAGGCTTCAAGCTCGTCGCCCTTGGTGAGTTCCATCAAGCGTTCGCGCGACAGCACTCGACCGGCATTCTCGGCCAGCGCCAGCAGCAGTTCGAACTGGTAGCCAGTGAGGCCGCATTCGGCGCCGTCGAGTTCGACGACACGTCGGCTGCGGTCGATCTCCAGCCGTCCGAAGCGCAGGACAGGATTTTCCACCTGGGTCGCCTGGCTGCGGCGGAGAATGGCCTTGAGGCGTGCCAGCAGTTCGCGCGGGCTGAACGGTTTGGGGAGATAATCATCCGCGCCGATTTCCAGTCCTACAATACGGTCAGTCTCATCGCCGCGGGCGGTCAGCATGAGAACCGGAAGACTGGAACCGGCGCGGATGCGCCGACAGATCTCGAACCCCTCGAGATCCGGCAGCATGACATCGAGGATCACGGCATCCGGAGGGCGGCGGGCAATGTCCTGGAGGCCGGCATTGCCGGTCGCCGCCGTCCGGACCAAAAATCCGGCCGAAGTCAGATAGTCGGCAAGCATGGCGGAGAGACGCGTATCGTCGTCGATGATCAATAGCTCTGTCGCCATGTGCACTCCTTCACGCCGTCGGGATCAATCGTGGTCCATGTCCGGGCCGGGCATCATCTGGCCCCATTCGTCGACCAGCTTCTTGCGCTGGTCGGGGGTGAGAACTTCTGCCGCATCGCCGACAGCCTTGGCAATGGTTTTCGAACGCTCTTCCATCTCAGTGACATGCTTGACGCGCAACTGCTCGATGGCGTTGCGGTCGATGGTCGGCGCTTCCAGGATCTTGACGACCTCTTCACGCATCGCCTTGCGGTCATCCTTGCTCGGGCGGACCTGGTCCATCGTGGTTTCGAAGATCTTCTTGATCTGATCCTTCTGCGTCTGGTTGGCGCCGGCGTCTGTCAAAGCCTGCTCCATGCGGTATTCCATGAAGCCCTGCATCAGCTTGCCGCGCCAATGGCCGGGGCCTTCGCCAGCGGCGAAGGCGGCGACGCCCGCGCCGATCACCACCACGGCTGCGACGCCACCGATCACTAGCCTGCGGCCCCATTTCGGCTTCTTCGGCTGCATGACTTCGTAGAACTGTTCGTCGGTCATTTCATCGTCCTTTCTGCTTCATCAGCGAAGCGGTTGATGAGGCCAAATTAGACGCGCTCTGTTTCGCGGTTTTTTCCCGTTTGTGTCGAAGTGTAAAGTCCGGCCGGGCTTTCGGTGCTCTCGTAGACACGCTTGGCGAAGGGGTGTCAGGTTGTGTGAACATCATTGGCCACCGGCTTGATTTTGCTTCATTTATGCTTTCGAAAAGAATCTCTGTTAGACGTCTTTTTCAGTGGACCGGGGCGGCGTTTTCGTCTAGCACCGGGACGGCAAGAGCAATCGGCCGGAAAGAGAAAACCGCTCATGTAACCACGCCCAAATGAGAGACCACCGCGATGTGGCTCACCTTAGGGCAAGACATTCCAGAATAGGGGACTTGGCTATGGCAAACGATAGCGAAGACGACGTGATGGATGCCCCGACACTGGAAGAGAGCGCCGAACTCTCCGACATCTATACTGAGGACGGGGCCTCCATCCGGCAGGATTTCCTGAGCCAGGTCGGCACTGCCATCGCCGACAAGGACGTCCTCTACCTCCAACGCAATGTCGGGCAGCTGCATATTTCCGAACTCGGCGATTTGCTCGAGGCATTGCTGCCGGATCAGCGTATCCAGCTCATCCATCTTCTCGGCGACGATTTCGACCTCGCGGCTCTGACCGAGGTCGACGAGGCGGTGCGCCTGGAAATCGTCGAGCAGATTCCGAATGACGAAATCGCCGCCGCGATCGGCGAACTCGATTCGGACGACGCCGTCTACATTCTCGAAGACCTCGACAAGGAGGACCAGGAAGAGATCCTGGCCAAGCTGCCGTTCACCGAGCGGGTGCGGCTGCGTCGTGCATTGGACTACCCTGAAAGCTCGGCCGGCCGGCGCATGCAGTCGGAATTCGTCGCCGTGCCGCCATTCTGGACCGTCGGCCAGTGCATCGATTATCTCCGCGACGWCGAGGATCTGCCGGAAAGCTTTACCCAGATTTTCGTCATCGACCCGACCTTCAAGCTGGTCGGCGTCGTCGACCTCGACAAGATCCTGCGCACGCGGCGCGGGGTCAAGGTCGAGGATATCATGCGCGAGACCAACCATCCAGTGCCGGCCGACATGGACCAGGAGGAGGCGGCGCAACTCTTCCAGCAATATGACCTTCTGTCGACACCGGTCATCGACGAGAATGGCCGGCTGGTCGGTGTGCTGACCATCGACGACGTGGTCGATGTCATCCAGGAAGAGGTCGAAGAAGACCTTCTGCGCATGGGCGGCGTCGGCGACGAAGAACTGTCGGACACGATCGCCGTCACCTCCAAGCTGCGCGTGCCCTGGTTGATCGTCAACCTGCTGACCGCTTTCCTGGCGGCCTCGGTCGTTTCCTATTTCGAGGCGACAATCGAAAAGATCGTGGCGCTTGCCGTGCTCATGCCCATTGTCGCCGGCATGGGCGGCAATGCCGGCACGCAGACACTGACGATCACCGTCCGCGCGCTGGCGACCAAAAGCCTCGACATCCACAATGCCGGCCGGATCATCCGCAGGGAATTCGTCGTCGGCATCATCAACGGCCTGATCTTCGGCCTATTGATCGGCGTGGTGGCACGGCTCTGGTTCCACGACTGGGATATTGCCGGGATCATCATGTCGGCCATGATGATCAACATGATCGCCGCCGCCATTGCCGGCATCATCATCCCGATGATCCTCGAGCGGGTCGGAGCCGACCCGGCCGTGTCGTCGGCGGTGTTCGTCACCACGGTGACCGACATGACCGGCTTCATGTCGCTGCTCGGCATCGCCACATGGTGGTTCGGCCTGAGAGTATGACCCTGAAAATTGACTTTTACGTCAATGTCAATACAATACTGCTACGACACCGTGGCAGGCGACCGTGAACAAATATTACAGCATCACCGAACTGACGCGCGAGTTCGACATCTCGACCCGGACGCTGCGGTTCTACGAGGACGAAGGCCTGATCCACCCGGAGCGGCGTGGCCGCACACGGCTCTATCGGCCTGCGGACCGGCACCTGATCGCCCAGATCCTGCGCGGCCGCCGTATCGGCTTCACCATAGCCGAGATCCGCGAGATCGTTTCGGTTTACGATGAGCCGCCGGGTGAAGTCGGGCAGTTGAAGCTGATCATGACCAAGGTCGTCGACAAGCGCGACGAACTCAGGCAGAAGCGCAAGGACATCGACGAGACGATCGAGGAGCTGGATACGATCGAGGAACAGTGCCTCAATCGGTTGGCGGAGATTGGTGTTTCGACTTAGCGCTTGCCGGCTTGTCGCCCTTGCGGACGATTTAGTAGTCTCCCGGCTGCAGCGGAGAATGCTGCCATGCCCGGTTGTCCAGGACTTGCCGGACGCAATCGTCGTTTTCTACATGAAAATGATGACTATGCGGAAAAGGCACGTCGACCACGCCGGGCTTGAAACCTGACTCGGTCAGTATCCGAGTGTAGGTCTCCAGATCGCCATAGGCCCATATTATGTTGTGCTGGTCGTAGACAAGCAGGCCTCTCCTGTCGATCGATGCGATCCAGAAATGGTGGCGACCGTCGGTTTCAATAAAGTCGCTAAAAATCGAGCAAAAGCGGCTGACTTGTTCAAAGGACAGCAAGGGGGATTGATACCGCCCATCCTCTTTCTCGCCACGCGAAAGTAGCAGGATGTAGAGCAGGTAATAGTCTCCGCCCCAGGCTTCTGCCAGCCGTAACATCAGAGCGATCTGGTCGGTGCTCGGCCCGATGGCAAGCCGAGTGACTGCTCCTGCCTCGCCAACGGCAAAAACGTTTCCGTAGTCATATTCCTGTCCCGCGAGGCCCTCGCCGGAGCTGAATTTTACAAGTCGCGTCTTGTTCACCGACGATCTGCCAATATTTTCGGAATTTCAGATCCAAACCCTTGTCCGGCGGCAATAGCGCTCGAATTCGTAGCCGAAACGAGCAAGCAGGTGCATCTCTTCCTTGCGGATGACGTAGAGATGCGTCGCAGCTGCCGCAGCGAGCGATGCAAAGATGATCCAGAGATTGTCAGCATAGATTCCCGCACCCATCGTCAGGACCGTATAGCCGAGATAGATCGGATTGCGCGTGTAGCGGAATGGGCCGCGGATCACCAGCCGTGCGGCGGTCCGGTTCGACAGCACCGAGGTGCGGTTGCGGAACAGCATGATCGACGCCCAGACAACCAGGTATAAGCCGAGCAAAATCACTACTCCGCCCATGCCTCTCAGCAACATACGCCGCTCGTCCGGCAGATGCAGCGGCATGACGCCTTGAATACCCAGCGCAAACGCGATGGCTGCGATATAGAAGAATGCGGGCCAGGGATATTTCACCGGCCTGATGCGATATGCGTTCATACGTCCAACCTATAAGTGCCGCTACTCGGACAATCTTGTGCATTCACTCGCGATGTCTTTCAGGCGTTCATAATCGTCTGTGGAGATTGCGCCAGACTGGTATGGCGCAAGCAACTTGCTGTGTTGCAGGCCCTTGAGCGTACAGCTGCAAAATTTACTGCAGAAATTGGCATCCCGCTCTGCAACGCAACTCGGCTGACATTCATCTCTGAGGTATTTTACCTCCGGCGTCACAACCGGAGCCGGCACGACCAGCGAAAACAGATAGAGACCCGCAATGAGRGTCGGCTGATGGACGAGATAGAAGATGAGACTGTGGCGGCCAAGGAAGGCCAAAGGCGTTTTACTGAGGCGTGCGGAATTTATCCCCACGGAATTTTGTCTTAGCAAGTTCATCAGCGGACCGATACGGGCCGCCGCCATACCGAACAGGAATGGGCCGAGCCATGGGAATATCGGCACGAAATCGAAGGAAGCGCGCGGATGAGCGCTCAATCCGAGCCACCAGAACCAGGGAGCATCGAAAAATTCGAACTGGAGATGTTCCAGCAGATAGGCATTGTTCGCAACGATGACGAATACGGCGCCTGCGACGACAATCACCGGCCATGGGACACGCAGGAACAGAAGCCCGATGAGGCTCGCCAGCGCAATCTCGTGCAAGATTCCGAAATAGATCAGTGCCTCGTGAATGTTGAAGATAACCGATCCGGCGAACGTTATCGCCGACACTATTGCCACCGCGGCACCGGCGACCCAACCGAAACGCTTCCAGAAGCTCGCCCATTTTATGCCATTGCCGTGTGCAAGCACCAGCGAAAAGCCGGCCAGGAAAAGAAAGGTCGAAGCGATCGTTCTCGCGTAGATTTTCGGCCAGCCGACAGCGGGAAAGTCCGGCTCGAGATAACCGAATGCCGCAAGATCCCACGTGAAATGGTAGCTCGCCATGCAGATGAGGGCGAAGCCGCGCAGATTGTCGAGCCACAGGAAACGCTGGGAGCGGACGGCAGGGGCGGCGGCCTCGTCCGGCATGTTCTGTTCTACGGTAGACGTCACTCTTCCAGGCCTTTCAGGAGCGTTTGTCGCGCCTCCGAAAAGAATTGCCGGCGCACCAGCACGAAGAGCACGAAAACGGTCATCGCCATAAACAAATATGCGTTCACAAACCAGCCCAGATAGCCGATCGACAGGAAAAGCGCCCTGAGACCGGCGTTGAAATGCTTGGCGGCGATGATGTTCATGGCGATCACCCGCTCGGCCGCAAGGTTGGCGGCATGCGTATCCTTGATCGCCTCGCTGTACATCGG
>NZ_JBFUFK010000073.1:0-48280 GCF_056403475.1 Rhizobium sp. P2_G9
TAGCGCCCGCGCGATCGGGGTTCTCTGCGATCATATCCATGAGGCCCTCCAAAGTTGGGATTGCAAACACGACTTTGATACAAGCCGTGGCGCTATCCACCCTCATGGAATCTTGTGGGGGAGATGGCCGGCAGGCCAGAGAGGGTCTTACTATTGCGCGATTACCTTCGGTCGACCTCGCCTGCTCGCACCAACCGCAGCACCCTACCCAATCGCCCCCAGCGGCAGCCCCTCGAATGACTTCAGCGTATCCAGCACGATCGACGTCTTCACATGCTGCACCGAGTCATGCGGCAGAAGGATATCGTTGACAAACCGGGACAAATCCTCAAGCCCGCGAATGGCGACTTTCAGGTGGTAGTCCATATCGCCCGTCAGCGCGTAGGCTTCCAGGACTTCCGGCAATCCGTTGACCAGCTGCGCGAACCGGCGCGCATTGTCCCTGTTGTGGGTGGCGAGCGTCACCGAGATCACGACCAGCATCTCGATGCCGAGCTTTCGTCGATCCAGCACGGCCTGGTAGCCGCGGATGTAGCCATCCGCCTCAAGCCGGGTCCGCCGCCGCGAGCATTGCGATGGCGAAAGGGCGATCAGGTCGCCCAACTCGTTGTTCGTCAGCCTGCCGTCGCGCTGCAATTTATCCAGGAGGCGAAGATCGAAACTATCTAGTTGCTCAGACAACGCATGAAATCCTAAAATGTCGCACGGTTTGTGCAAACAATGCGCGGATGTGACGATAAATGCAAGCACATTGCATGTAAGCTGGCGCATATTGTGCATGATCAAGTTTCAAAGGAGGAGACAATGGGTCCTTTCCCGCACGACGCACCCCCGGCAGAAATCACCGCCGACAATCCGGCCGGCACGGACGGCTTCGAATTCGTCGAGTTCTCCCACGAGGAACCCGAAAAGCTGCGTGAGCTGTTCACGCGCATGGGCTACAGCGCCGTGGCCAGGCACAGAACCAAGGATATCACCGTCTGGCGCCAGGGCGACATCAACTATGTCCTGAATGCCGAGTCGGGCAGCCACGCCCGGCGCTTTGTCGAAAAGCACGGCCCCTGCGCACCGTCCATGGCATGGCGCGTGGTCGATGCCGAATACGCCTTCAACCACGCAGTCGCCAATGGCGCCACGCCCTATGAAGGGCAGGACAAGACGCTCGGTGTGCCGGCCATCGTCGGCATCGGCGGCTCGCTGCTCTATTTCATCGAGACCTACGGCGCCAAGGGTTCGGCCTACGACCGCGAGTTCGAATGGCTCGGCGAGCGCGATCCCCGTCCGGCAGGCGTCGGCTTCTATTATCTCGATCACCTGACCCACAATGTCTATCGCGGCAATATGGACAAGTGGTGGGATTTTTACCGCAACCTGTTCAACTTCAAGCAGATCCACTTCTTCGACATCGACGGCCGCATTACCGGTCTGACGAGCCGCGCCATCACCTCGCCCTGCGGCAAGATCCGCATTCCGTTGAACGAATCCAAGGACGACACCAGCCAGATCGAGGAATTCCTGAGGAAATACAAGGGCGAAGGCATCCAGCATATCGCCGTCGGCACGGATGACATCTATCCCGCAACCGACCGGCTGGCCGACAATGGCCTGAAATTCATGCCCGGCCCACCGGAAACCTATTACGACATGTCGTTCAGCCGCGTGAATGRCCATGACGAACCCATTGACCGGATGAAGAAGCATGGCATCCTGATCGATGGCGAAGGCGTCGTGAATGGCGGAATGACGAAGATTCTGCTGCAGATCTTCTCGAAGACGGTGATCGGCCCGATCTTCTTCGAGTTCATCCAGCGCAAGGGCGACGAAGGATTTGGCGAAGGCAATTTCCGCGCTTTGTTCGAGTCGATCGAAGCCGACCAGATCAAGCGCGGCGTCATCAAGGTCGCCGCCGCCGAATGAGATTGACCGGCCCCGCGTCACCGCGGGGCTCCACTTCGGGGAGGAAAGACCGATGGACCAGATAGTGCCGAACACGGGCGCGTCCGCAGGCGTAGCCGCCGCCGATCTCAAATATATGCCCGGTTTCGGCAATGATTTCGAGACAGAAGCTCTCCCCGGTGCTCTGCCGCAAGGGCAGAACAGCCCGCAGAAATGCAATTACGGCCTCTACGCCGAGCAACTGTCCGGCTCGCCCTTCACCGCGCCGCGCGGCACCAACGAACGCTCCTGGCTCTACAGGATCCGCCCCAGCGTCCGCCACACGCGGCGCTTTTCAAATACGGCCTATCCCTTCTGGAAATCCGCGCCTTGCGTCGAGGAGCACTCGCTGCCGCTCGGCCAGCTGCGCTGGAACCCGCTTCCCGCCCCTGAGCCCAATACCGATTTCCTCAGCGGCATCCGCACGATGACAGCGGCCGGCGACGTGATGACCCAGGCCGGCATGGCGGCGCATGCCTATGCCTTCAATGCCGACATGGTGGATGACTATTTTTTCAACGCCGATGGCGAACTGCTCGTCGTGCCGCAACTGGGCACGATCCTGGTGTTCACCGAAATGGGAGCGATGGCGGTCGAACCGAATGAAATCTGCCTGATCCCGCGCGGCATGATGTTCAAGGTCACGCGCGGCGGCGACGAGCAGATCTGCCGCGGCTATATCTGCGAGAATTACGGCGCAAAATTCACGCTGCCGGATCGCGGTCCGATCGGGGCAAACTGCCTCGCCAATCCGCGCGATTTCAAGACCCCGACCGCCGCCTTCGAAGACAAGGAGACGCCCTCCCGGGTACATGTCAAATGGTGCGGCCGGTTCTACCTGACGGAGATCGGCCATTCGCCGCTCGATGTCGTCGCCTGGCATGGCAATTACACGCCGTTCAAATATGACCTGCGCACCTTTTCGCCCGTCGGCGCCATCCTCTTCGATCACCCCGATCCGTCGATCTTCACCGTGCTGACCGCGCCGAGCGGCGAAGCTGGCACCGCCAATGTCGATTTCGTCATCTTCCCGCCGCGTTGGCTGGTGGCCGAACACACGTTCAGGCCGCCCTGGTATCATCGCAACATCATGAGCGAGTTCATGGGCCTCATCCACGGCCGCTACGATGCCAAGGAGGAAGGTTTTGTGCCCGGCGGCATGAGCCTGCACAATATGATGCTGCCGCACGGGCCGGACGCGCTGGGTTTCGAAAAAGCGTCGAACACGGAACTGAAGCCGGTAAAGCTCGACCAGACCATGGCCTTCATGTTCGAGACCCGCTTTCCCCAGCAGGTGACCCGGTTTGCGGCCGAGACCGAGACGCTGCAGGATAATTATCTCGAATGCTGGGACGATCTCGACCGCAAGTTCGACGGCACGCCCGGCATCAAATAAAGATTCTGCACACACGCATCCGGATCGCATCATGAAGCTCGCGACATTGAAAGACTCTACCCGGGACGGCCAGCTCGTCGTCGTCTCCCGGGATCTCACCCGCTATACCGAGGTCGGGCATGTCGCCCGCACCATGCAGGCGGCGTTGGACGACTGGGCGTATACAGCACCGCGACTCGCCCGCATCGCCGAAGGCGTCGAAACCGGCGCCCAGCCGACCAAACGCTTTCACGAGCACGAGGCCGCCTCGCCGCTTCCCCGCGCCTATCAATGGGCCGACGGTTCGGCTTACGTGAACCATGTCGAACTGGTCCGCAAAGCCCGCAATGCCGAAATGCCGGCAAGCTTCTGGACCGATCCGCTGATGTATCAGGGCGGCTCCGATGGCTTTCTGGCGCCGCGCGACCCGATCCTGATGGCGGACGAGGCGTTCGGCATCGACATGGAAGGCGAAGTCGCCGTCATCGTCGACGACGTGCCGATGGGAGCAAGCGCAGAGACCGCCCGGGAGGCAATCCGCCTGCTGATGCTGGTCAACGACGTCTCGCTCCGCAACCTGATTCCGGCCGAACTCGCCAAGGGGTTCGGCTTCTTCCAATCCAAACCCGCTTCTGCCTTCTCCCCCGTTGCCGTCACGCCGGACGAATTGGGAGATGCCTGGGACGGCGGCAGACTGCATCTTCCGCTGCTGGTCACGCTGAACGGCAAGCCGTTCGGCAAGCCGAATGCCGGCATCGGCATGACCTTCGATTTCGGCCAACTGGTCGCGCACGCGGCAAAGACCCGCAACCTTGCCGCAGGCTCGATCATCGGCTCCGGCACGGTGTCGAACAAGATGGCAGGCGGCCCCGGCAAGCCGATCGACCAGGGCGGCAGCGGCTATTCCTGTATCGCCGAGATCAGGATGGTGGAAATCATCGAGAGCGGCAGCGCCAAAACCCCGTTCATGACATTCGGCGATCAGGTGCGCATCGAGATGAACGGCAAAGACGGCCGCTCGATTTTCGGAGCGATCGARCAGAGCGTGCAAAAATATCAGGGTCCGGGAAGATGAGCGAAGCGATCCTCTACGACTACTGGCGCTCTTCCGCCTGCTACCGCCTCCGGATCGCCCTCAATCTGCTGGGAATTCCCTACGCGACCCAAAACATCGACCTGCTCGCCGGCGACCACCGGCAGCCGGCCTATCTCGCCGTCAATCCGCAAGGCCTTGTCCCCACTCTTGCCCTCGACGGCATGAACATGACGCAATCGCTGGCGATCGTGGAATATCTCGACGAGATCCATCTCGGCACCGGCCTGCTGCCGCGCGATCCCGTCGGCCGGCACCGCGTCCGCTCGCTCGCCTATGCGGTGGCCATGGACATCCACCCCATCTGCAACCCGCTTGTCGCCGGGCATGTGGTGCAGATCACGGGAAACGAGGGGGCGCGGGAGGAGTGGATGCGGCATTTCATATCCAGGGGGCTGACGAACCTCGAAGCGATGCTGGCAGGGAGTGAGGGGCCGTTCTGCTACGGGCAGGTGCCGACCATGGCCGATCTGTGCCTGGTGCCGCAGGTTTACAATGCGCGGCGTTGGGGGGTGGAACTCGGCGGATTGGAAAGGATTGTCGCGATTGACGCCACATGCGGCGAATTAGCGGCGTTTCGCGATGCGCATCCGGATATTGTGAAAAATCGATAACGGGGACGACATTTGCCTACGCTCGGCAGGTGAGTCGACTCACTCGTATGGAAGTCCGCCATGCAACATGCACTCGTGAAGGGCTGGTGCGGTCAGGGGTTTGGCAACTTTCAAACACGCACGTAGGACACCAAAACACCATTTCCAATAGGTTTGCGTCGAGCAAAACTGAGAAGCTGTTTTAGCTATTTCACCTCTCTCGCTATCCAATTTTACTTGGTTCGGATCGAACGCCACACTGACACCAATCGCCTTTGCAATAATTGCCGAGGCCGAATGAGGTGAGAAGCGTCTCTCCGTGTAGGCTCCAGACGCGAATTGAAATCGCAGAAACAGCGTTTTGCCATCGAGCATTTGACGCAAGGTACCAGCGGTAGGGGACGTCCCTTCACCGTGCCAAAGTCGGCCGCGAACATACATTCCTGTTGACGTCGGGCTTTCTAAGTAAGGAGAGCTAAAAATCTCCACATCGAATGGCTTACCTTGGTCGATCTGAATTTTGGCGACCATACCCGTCGTCGAAGGCGATTGGGACTACTTACCGGTAGTGAAAGTCGCCACCTTACGACGTTGTCTTTGTTGCGGAAAATGTCGATCCGGCAGCCTTGATCGTCAGAAACACTAGCGGACACGACCGTCCCAGCTGTTTCCGGATCGTAGAAATTTGTTAGATGCCAATCGCCTGCTTGTGCAATCTCAATGTGGCCGGCGACCAAAGCCACCAGGAAAGCCAGAACTCTCAACTTGCCGGCAAAGCAGTTGCGCAACAGCCGTGACCAACCGTCCGGTTTGTTACATGATTTGTAACCGAGGATTGGTCGAAAACCCTTGGAAATCAACATCTTTTTGATTTCAAAAAAGCAAATGGTCGGAGTGGAGAGATTCGAACTCCCGACCCTCTGGTCCCAAACCAGATGCGCTACCAGGCTGCGCTACACTCCGATCCAACTGAGCGAGGACGAATTACACGCTTCACCCCCATGCTGCAACAGCTAAATTGAGCTATGCAGCAGAACTATTCACCGCTCCTGGTACGCGAGACCTGCATGCTTTTCACGCTATCGCCGATCTTGATCCCCAGCGTGTCGCTGACGCCGGCATTGATCTCCAGCACGAATCGCACCGGCCCCTGCGAGGCGATGATGTCTTCGCTGAGCGGCAGCGTGTTGCGCTTGATGTAGGTGATCTTGCCGCTGCGGTCGATGAACAGCATGTCGAGCGGCAGATAGGTGTTCTTCATCCACATATAGACGGGCTTGTCGATGCCGAAATCGAAGATCATGCCGCGATCCGGCTTCATGCTCTGCCGGTTCATCAGCCCCTGCTCGCGCTCAGCCTCGTCGGTCGCCACCTCGACGATGAAATCCAGTGCACGGCCGTCCTGCCGCACGATCTCAAGACCCTCGGTGCGAAACTCTGCGGCGCTTGCGGCAAACACCGGCCCCAGAAAGCAGAAAAGCGCCAGAATGGCGCCCTTCAAAAACGTCTTTGAACTCAGAATCATCAATGCGGCCGGCTGCTGTTGTTGACGATATCGGGATGGATTTCCGCCGCCATCAGGCCTTTGTCGCCATCGCCGAAGCGCACGAGCACGCTCTGGCCGGGACGCAGTTCGGTGATGCCGTAGCGGCGCAGCGTCTCCATATGCACGAAGATATCCTCGGTGCCCTCGCCGCGCGTCAGGAAGCCAAAGCCCTTGGTGCGGTTGAACCATTTTACAATCGCCCGTTCGAGTCCGCTCGATGGCGTCACCTGGACATGCGTCCTCACCGGCGGCATTTCGGACGGATGGATAGCCGTCGATGTATCCATCGAAAGGATGCGGAAGGCCTGATAGCCCCGATCCCGCTTTTGGATGAGGGCGACGACGCGCGTACCCTCGAGAATGGTCTGGAAACCGTCGCGTCTCAGGCATGTCACATGGAGCAGCACATCGGCCGTGCCATTGTCCGGAATGATGAAGCCAAAGCCCTTGGCGACGTCAAACCACTTGATTATCCCTGTTATTTCGACCAGATCGACCGGCTCTGCGGGCATCTCCTCGAAAAGAGAGATGTTTTTGGAAGAAATCCTGTCCGCCATACTGCCCTTGCCCCTTTACGCGCACATACCTGGTTAACTGATTCTTCATTTACGAGATTAACATCCCGAAATGAAACATATGCAAGTCCTAGCTGTTATAATCCCCACGGGTTTTCATCCCACAAATGGCTTGCTTCAGGCTGTCTTTTTGGTCAGGAATGGCGCGTCATAAGCCGTCGGCAGTACCGCTGTTGAGCCACCCCCGGCGGCCTCCAAAACCAGGCGAGGAAATCCAATGCGCTACCTACACACCATGGTGCGCGTCAAAAACATCGACGACGCGCTCGATTTCTACTGCAACAAGTTCGGACTCGTCGAAGTCCGCCGCACCGACAATGAAGCCGGCCGCTATACGCTTGTCTTTCTGGCCGCTCCCGAGGACAGGGATGCCGGCACCAGCCACGGCGCACCGCTGCTCGAACTCACCTATAATTGGGACACCGAGGATTATCAGGGCGGGCGCAATTTCGGCCACCTCGCCTATGAGGTCGACGATATCTATGCGCTTTGCAAGAGCCTGCAGGACAAGGGCGTCACCATCAACCGCCCGCCGCGCGACGGCCGCATGGCTTTCGTCCGCTCGCCCGATGGCATCTCGATCGAGATCCTGCAGAAGGGCGCCGCACAGCCCCAGGCCGAGCCGTGGAGTTCGATGCCGAACACGGGCGCCTGGTAGTCGGTAGATCAGGACTTACCAAACAGAGACCAAATTGCGGCGATCTTGCTTTCGCCGCAATTCGCTTTCACACAAGTTACGGGGACTAATCTTGCGTGAATAGCGAATCGAAATTGCCGCTCTCGGCGGCGATCACGATAATTTTACAACAGTTTACTTTCCGCGATTTTGTGTTTACGAATCGCGCGCCGACAAAGCCGACAAACAAAAACCTCTGCGGGGACGGATTTTTGCGAGTAGACCGGGTTTCTTCCTCCCTTCCGGGGTGGTCTGTGCGCGTTGCGCTTCTGGCGGGTAGCCTCGGGACTCTGAGCGGCTGCATGTCGTCTCCGGGCGACCAGCTTGCTTCCATCGAGACCTTGCCTCCCGTCTATCACCAGCCTTCGACCGCTCAGAAGACGGACCGCCTTGCCGCGCAGCAGCCCGCGGCCGACGACCAGCAGTCGGCGATCGCCAAGCAGGCCGAGGAAGACGCGAAACTGCTCAACGACCAGGCTTCGCTCAAGGCCAATACACTCAATGCCCAGGCCGCGACGCTGGAAGCCGCAGCGCGTAAGCGTCAGCTTGCCACCGAACTCGCCCGCACCAATTCACTCCTCGCCCGCCAGCATGTCGCGGCGACGAAGACCAGCATTTTCGCCAGCGCCAATACCGCCACCGTCGAAACGGTCGCCGTGCCGCAGCAGGTGGCGCTCAATCAGACGGATCACGGCGTCGAGCCGGGCCAGACGCTGAATGCGGCGCAGAACAGCATCTATTCCGGCGAGACGGATCAGCCGTCGCGCGACACCGCCGCGATTCCCTTGCCGGATGCCCAGCAGGTCAGCCAGGTGCAGGACCTCGCTCTGGCCGGCAAGACTGTCCCCTCCGACGACGAAGTCGCCTCCGCCGACAATGCGGCCAGCGACGTCTCGGCCGCGATGGAGGATATGACGCCGTCGACGCAGCCCAAGACCCGCAGCCTCGAAGCCATGCCGTCCTATGACAAGGCGGTCGCCGACGTGCAGTCAGAGAAGCCGGCTGCCGAGCCCAGGAAGAAACGCCTGACACTGGCCGATTTCTTCCGTCGGACGCAGCCGCGGGAAATTGCCGCCGCCAGCTTCGATGGCGACCGATTCGGCAACAAGCGCCGGATCAACACCCAGTCCATTCCGAACATGCAGACGGCGTCGCTCAACGATCAGGCACTGCCGGGCGTCACGACCACCGCGATGATGCCGACCAACAATGTCACGCAGGACGAGATGGAAGATTCTGGTGACGACCAGCCGGCCGGCCTGATGAAGCTCGCCTCGCTGCCGGGCATGACGCGTATGGCCCCGAACGGTCTCTGGGTGCAGAACCCGACGGTCGATGTCAGCTGTTTCGGCCCGCAATTGAAGGACATGCTGCAAAAGGTCGAACTCCACTACGGCCGCCATGTCGTCGTCACCTCCGGCTATCGCGATCCCGGCCATAACCGCCGGGTCGGCGGCGCGCAGCATTCGATGCACACGCTTTGCGCCGCGGCCGATATCCAGGTCGAAGGCGTGTCGAAATGGGAGCTCGCCGACTATCTGCGCTCGATCCCGGGCCGTGGCGGCGTTGGCACCTATTGCTATACGGAATCGGTGCATATCGACCTCGGTGACGAGCGTGACTGGAACTGGCGCTGCCGCCGCCGCCGTCACGGCTGAATGCGCTAATCTGATGATTTCAATCGCTTTTCCGGCATTTTCCCCGGCTCGCATTTTTCCAATTTGCCACGTCTTTTTAGGCTTGCGGAGCCCGATTAAGCTGTCTATATAGCCCCCACACGAAGCGCAGGCGCCCTTCGTCTATCGGTTAGGACACCAGATTTTCATTCTGGGAAGAGGGGTTCGACTCCCCTAGGGCGTGCCACTCTCCCGCGGAAGAACCGTAGGCCTTCGTTACGCACAGCTGCGAATTCTCCCTTGCCTCAGCTACGTCCGCGTCTCAGAACTCTTCGTCATCCATTTCTCGCCGCTGCCAGATTCGCTTTATGGTCAGGGTTGCCTCGGCAGGACTGCCTGACTACATTGCGTGCAACTTGGCAGAATGGGCACACCGCACATGCTCATGCACAGGAGAGATACCGCGTGGCAACTTTCAATCTCACCAAGGGTCAATCGTTCCAGATCAAGAAGGAAATCCAGCTCGTTCATTCCGGCCTCGTCTGGGATCCGCCTGATGGCTCCGGGCCGGCTTTCGATCTCGATGTCCATTGTTTCGCGCTGATTCATCCTGGTGGCGATCGCAACCGCGCCCGCCTCTATAATTTCGGCTCGCATGCGCTGTGCTATGCCTTCGTCCGCGGTCCCAGCAATCTGGATGGCGCATTGGACAAGAAGCCCGACGGTTCGTTTGAAACCGATGACGGCTCGATGTGGCATCAGCGCGATGATCGCACCGGACGCGGCGGTGGCGCGCATGACGACGACGATCATGGCGGCGGGCATGGTGGCGAAGGCTTTCGCGAAGAGTTCAAGATCGTGCTGGCGAAACTGCCGAAGGACATTGTCGAACTCGCGGTCTGGGCGACCATCCACGAGGCTGACCGCAGAAACCAGGATTTCGGCAAGGTCCGGAATGCCTATATCGAAGTCTGCGACATGGCGGATGTCGAACTCTGCCGCTATCAGCTGACCTCGGAATTTGCCGGAAAGACCACCGTGCACGTTGCTTCTTTCCTCAAGCGGCCGGACGGCGCCTGGGAGTTCCAGGCGGTCGGTACCGCCTCGAGCACCGGCCTCGGCGAGGTGATCGAAGCCTATCTCAGCTAAAGCCGTATTCTTGCAAACTCAGATCGGAAGGATGATCCGCATGCCGACCTTCAAGCTGCAAAAACCGGAAGAGGAAATTCGCCGTGTGGGATTCGTGCTGCAAAAGCAGGGCATCCATGAACGTATCCCGGCGCAGGTCGGCCTGAACATCGATGTCTCCGGCTCGATGCGCGAGCTGTTCGCGGACGGGGTGATGCAGTCCGCCCTGGAGCGTGTCCTGCCCGTTGCGCTTTATTTCGATGATGATGGACGTATCGATACCTGGGTGTTTTCCGACGGCAACAAGATGGCGTCGATCACCCAGGCGACCGCTGAGAATTACAACGACTATATCAGGCGCGAGATCATCGACAATTTCGGCCTCGACGGCATCCTCTGGGGCGGTACGGATTACGGCCCGGTGATCCGCTCCAACCTGCTCACCTACGGCTTGCTCGAGGAGCATCAGCCGGAAGGATTGCTCGGCATGATTTTCGGGCGCAAGCGCGATGTCCTCGGCGAAGAAACGCGCTCCGGCGTGCCGGCCATCAACTACTTCCTCACGGATGGTGAAAACTCGGACATCGAGCAGGCCTGGCACGTCCTGCAGCAGGCAGAGCATGCCGAATCGCAGATCTACTACATCATGGTGGGCATCGGCTCGAGCAGCTTCAGCTTCCTCAGACGCGCGGCCGAAGAATTCCCCAATGTCGGCTTCGTCAGCGTCGACGATCTCGGTAACTTCGTCGGCAGCGACGATGCCTACGAAAAACTTCTGCCCGCAGAGCTATGCTCGTGGCTGAAACATGAGCACGAAGGCGAAGACGATCACCATTGAAATTGTCGTTGCGGCGGAGGCCTCGCACCCTGCCTCCCCGTGATCGCACCGGGATCTTTCTAAAGCGTTCAGAACCGTTTGCGCCGATTTCCTCATCCGGATTTGCCACTGAAAAAAAATGTCATAAAAACTGCACGAGCCGCTTGCGGGAATCCGAACCCCTGACTATAAGGGCGCCACCGCGAAGGAAGCGCCCTTCGTCTATCGGTTAGGACACCAGATTTTCATTCTGGGAAGAGGGGTTCGACTCCCCTAGGGCGTGCCATTTCCCACTTGCGGGAACAGTCGGCGGGATCTATACCTGCTCTCAGTGCGCCCATCGTCTAGCGGTCAGGACGTCGCCCTCTCACGGCGGTAACACGGGTTCGAGTCCCGTTGGGCGTACCAATTATATTAGATACTTAGCCTGCCCTCCCCAAAAAGGATCGAATACGCGGCTGCGGATGGCGACGAACGCCTGCTCACCGCAACTTCCGAACATCGATGTCGTCGAGCGGATGGTCTGGACAGGCTCCGGCTGCTCATCGTGACACTGGCTTTGCACAACGTGTCGATCGCCAGACGGTCGCCGTTGCCGTCCGAACATCCCCATCGGCTTTTCCATCGCAGTGCGAATGAAGGCTCCGATCGGTCCGGGGCGTAGGCGCACCCGGCTTTTCACCCACCTCCGGTCCCATGCTAGAAAACGCAATCGTTTCAATGGTATGGACATTTCATCCATCTCCGGTCGTCCACTTGACACGCGCTGTCACTACAGCCTGTATCGAATGGGGTTTTCAATGACAGGAGCGGATGACCACCGATGCGCAAGCTGTTCGCCTATGTCGGCATACTGGTCGTTATCGCCTTTGCTCTTTAGCTAGTTCCTGCATCGAAGGAGAGCGACTTCTACGTCAAGGCCCTACCGCCTCAATTGGAGACGGAGGGGTTTGTCACCTCAGGCAGCAACTATGGACTGTTCAGTGCATTGACCATGATTGTAGTGACCAAATAGTACGCCTCACAAGGGGGCGTATTCATGAAAGCTATTGTGTTCTTTACTGCATTGATTTTCTTGCCTATTGCCGCGCATGCTGACGGCCCAAGTCATGCTGCAGCAAACCGTCGTTGAACATGCCCCCACGTGGTCGTCCGAAGACCAGGGCCTGTTACAACCCGTCACAAATCAGCACGATCTAATACACGATATAAGTTAATCTGGTCGGGCAAATCAGTTAATTACAATCCTCGACAGGCGGAACAGACAATCGCAATCAGCTTCGGTGCTCTTAATCAGAGCGGCGGCCCGAAGTTGAACCTCCTTCCAAAGCGAACCTGAACATCGGTCAAGCACGACAATTGGCGGCACTTGTCGGCACTTATTCAAGAATGAGACAAAGGCCGGTGCGCAGGGGACGTGCACCGGCCTTTTCTTGTTTCAAGCGAAACGTCGTGGACTCAGAAGACGCTCACTGAGCAAAGGTGTGCCGCTCGAAGACCCGGACAAGCGGCTTCACGGTGCAAAAATGAAGTCGGTCTCCTGAGCATCTGCCTTGTTTGTTTGGGCAAGGATCAGTTCATCGTTGCCGATCATGATCACCAGATTGCCATGATCCATTGCCCAGTGCTGCTTGACGTCGTCGAAACTCGTGATGCCGATCCATCCGGTCAAGTCGATCTTGTCGTGGTGTTCGCCGTGCTTGTCGAAGTCGGTGATCGTGTCGTGATCAAAGCCGGTCTTGAAGACGAAGGTGTCGTAGTGGAAGCCGCCGGTGAGCATGTCGTTTCCCTTGCCGCCGCTCAGCGTATCCGAGCGAAACTTGCCGGACAGGTTGTTGTCGCCGCGGCTGCCAATCAAGATGTCGTTCCCGTCAGTGCCGGTGCCGTCGATATTCGCCTTGCCGGTCAGGATCAATCGCTCTACATTGTCAGACAACGTGTAGCTTGCGCTCGACTTGACGGTGTCGAAGCCCTCGTCGCTGTTCTCTTTTAGCTGCACAGCTCCGTTGTCGGTGATCAGCGTGTCGTCGCCGAGGCCGCCGGAGATTGCTTTGTTGACGCTGCCACCAATCGCGTCGAACACGTCATTGCCGCCGCCCAAGAATACAGAGCCTCTAATCACGCCTCTGTTAACGACGGTGTTCTCGTTGTCTCCGCAATAGATCGCATAGGATTTGCTATCAATAAGGCCGTGATTGATAAGGCTGACATTGTCGCTGTAGACCACTTCAATGCCAACAGACGAAGCGAATATTCTGCTGTCGCCGCCAAGTTCGACCGTCGTGTTAGAGGCCGAATTCACCACGATGCCATTAAAACCCTTGAGAACACCGTTGTTGTTGATATCCCCGCCCTCTGCTGCCGCAACCAGGATGTCGGTACCGTATTGGCTCTGGATGGTGCCGGTATTTGAGATCGATGCGTTGGCGCCCCAGGTCGTGACCGCATCTTTGAACTGCTCGGAATCCCTGGCCGAAATGGTGCCGTCGTTGTCGATAGTGGCGTTCGCTCCGCTGAAATACACGCCGCCATTGCCGAGAATGGAACCGGTGCTTGTAACGTCGAGAGTGGTGTTGGGACCGGCGGCGTTGATTATCCAGTTCGCCGGGAACTGATTGCCGACCTGGTCGAGCTTGCCCTGTATGATAAGCGTGTCGTTTTGACTGTCCTCAGTCACCACGATTGTAGGAACATCGCCCTGCGTTCTGTGCTCGACGCCTGTCGCGAGAACATAGATCTGATCGCTGTCTTCGATGACATAACGGGCGTGGCCGCGCGGAATTTTGATTGTCATTGGCTTCCTCAGCGCGGGCATCAAAGCGCCCGTCGACAACGCGTTTGTCTGCGTTATTTTAGAGCAAGACTATACAACCCTTGCTCGATGTCAATTTACTCATGGGGTGACAATCGCCTTGTGTAGGGCGAATGCCCGCGTCTTGACTTTCCCGCCAGTCGTGCAACTTTGCCGATGTTTCCAGGGGGCATTATGAGATTTCGACTGATGATCGTGGCTGCGGCTGCTGCATTCTCGACCGCAACACTGCCAGCGCTTGCCAAGCATTCCCACTTGACCCAACAGAGCCGCTTCAAATCGGTCAGCCAATGGGTCTGCGTAAATCCGCATGGAAAGACTGCGAAATATCTGATGATCGGGACAACGGACAAAGGCACGTTCAAGAGCGTATGGTCGGAGAAAGCTCTGCGCGCCGAACTATTTAAATGGTCGGATGATATAACTCCGGAGACCTGGGACGAATTTAAGGCAATTGTCGCCTCGGGACAGACGGCATTGCTGCCCGAGCGGGGCAGTGACATCTACACTCGGGTGTGCGCCACTGACCCCCGTGTTCCGCTTACCAGCCCTGAGACTGGAGCCGCGAGCCACAACTGACCTATTGCCATCGATCGCCCTCGCCAAAGGGTGACTGCTTGCGTCTTGACTCCGCGGAAGATTGTGGGATCCACCAGATTTGAAGCATTGCGGCTCGAAAAGGGATCAAATGGGCACCGACATAAGAATTTCCGCCGAGCGGCGCGTTGGCGATCGGTGGCAAATCGTTAAATCGGAATATGACGGCTGCGAGCAACGTTACTCACTATTTGGCTGGCTTGCCGATGTTTGCAATTACGCGGCAATACCTCCGCTTGAGCCCATCAAAGGTGTCCCTAGAGATGCTTGCGCCCAGACATTCGAATATCATTGGGATGAGGGTCAATTTGGCCAGACGTGGTACCTGGTCGATGATCTGCTCGCATTCGATTTTGATCAGCCAGTAGAGAACCGCCGTGTCGGCGGCTATCTGCCGAATGGCATTTTCGACGGCAGCATAACAGCAGAGCCTGGAGGCGGCGTGATGACAACGTATCGCGAGATTGTTGGCATCTATTTTCTCAAAGAGCTTGAGCGCCTCAAATCAATTTGTGCCGAACGCATCGTCATCTCGTTCGATAGATGATGACGTGCTGGAAACGAAATTGAAGAAACAGCACCCTAAATGTTCAAGAAAATCCGTCACGGTTGTGCATGACACACATACCCTGCGGGTGTTGCCATGATGGCATAGCTTGACGTTGCGCGCACGCTAGCGGCAATTTGTGGCCCAGTCTCGGAATGCTTCAAGAAGCGACCGAAGGTGAAGCGGCCCGCCAGCGCCGTGGAACACGTTGCCATCCGTCCAGCACGTCCACCAATCGGTTGGGTGGTCGTAATTATGCGTGATCCGTTCAAGCTCCCGACCATCACAGTCGGTCCCCGCGAGATCGATCTCTAGCGACCAGCCCGGGTTATCGACGGTGCTGATCGATGGGCCGAAACCGTGTTCCCAATCTCCGTCGCATTGGGCTTCATACCAGTGTGCAAACCAATCCAGAACGTCCATCGCGCCACGTTTATCTAAACGGCATCTGGATGCAAGGACGCAAGCACTTCCAACTCGGTCTCGAAGTAGGTTCCGACGAAATACGTCGCGACCTGCGCTCGCTTCGGACGCATCGTGTACGAAGGCATGTGCATGACACACATACCCTGCAGGTGTTGCCATGATGGCAATGCCCCGGGAGGTGGATTTTTCAGCAAAGATTGCGGATGCGGTCGGGCAGCGACAAGCGGCTTCACGGTGCAAAAATAAAGTCCGTGTCGTGAACATCTGCCTTGGTTGTATCGGCAAGGATCAGCTGGTCGTTGCCGATCGTGATCACCAGATTGCCATGATCCATCGCCCAGTGCTGCTTGACGCCGCCGAAACTTGTGATGCCGATCCATCCGGTCAAGTCGATCTTGTCGTGGTGTTCGCTGTGCTTGTCGAAGTCGGTGATCGTATCGTGATCGAAGCCGGTCTTGAAGACGAAGGTGTCGTCGTGGAAGCCGCCGGTGAGCATGTCGTTGGCCTTGCCGCGGTCAGCGTATCCGAGCGAAACTTGCCAAAGAAGCCTTCCGCGGGTGCGGCTTGATATAGCCCTTGCGGGACAGCGTGCGGACCCGGTTCGTGGTGATGGTGAGCCGCCGCGCGGCCTCGTCAGTGGAGATCAGATAATCCCGGAACGGCCGCTGGTGCTCCTGGCTTCGTCAGTAGACCAGAACGGAATCGGCGGTCACGTCAAGCTGCTTGCCGATATAGGCTATCTCCGACAATCCACCGGCATGACTGCCATTGGAATCGTAATAGAGCATGCCATCCGTGCTGTCATAGAGGACCCGGACTCGGGTATTGTCCGCATCGTGGTCGCTACCGGCCTGGAACTCGTGCGAATCGATATGGTGATAAGCGAACACGCCGAGAGTCAATTCACTGCCTGTCGGATCGACATCGAAAATGTCGCTCTTGAGAGCAAGACCGTCCTTGCCAGGCGTGAAATCGGTCACTTGATCGACATTATCTGCAGTTGGATCTGCACTGAACAGGAATATATCGCTGCCGCGGCCGCCGGTGAGCAAATCCTGGCCAACTCCCCCCTCGAGCAAGTCGCTGCCCCTGCCGCCCGACAGCTTGTCGTCGCCGTCATTGCCCCAGAGAAGGTTCCCCGACTTATTTCCGCTCAGTGCGTCGGACAAGGTCGAGCCCCAAGCATTCTCGATATGCAGGATTGTGCTTGTGCCCTTGCCGTCAGCAGTGGTCAGGCTGACGCTGCCATGGGAAAGCGATGCCTTGACGCCCCTTGTCGCTTCCACGAAATTGATCGTATCGATATCGGCGCCGCCATCGATCGTATCGCTGCCGGCCGACAGCTTGAATTGGTCGAAGCCCGCGCCACCCAGCAGCTTGTCGTCGCCAATCCCACCGTTGATAATGTCGTTGCCGTCGCCACCATTGATCGTGTCATTGCCTGCCAGCCCATCGAGCTGGTTTGCCAAACCATCGCCGGTTATCTGATCGTTGCGGTTGGATCCGAACACACCGCCCACATGCAAAAATGTCGTCGTGTTACCGGCAAGGCCGTCGGCATAGACGGTGACGCTGCCGAGGCTGAGATCGACGGTCACACTCCTCTTGATCTGCGAGAAATCGAGAAAATTGAACCCGGCGCCCCCATCGAAGCTATCGGCGCCGGAACCGACGACGACTGTGTCGTCGCCCCCGTCGCCCTGCATCGAGTCATCGCCGCTTCCTCCCGCCAGGATGTCTTTTCCAGAGCCGCCAAACAATTGATCTTTGCCACCGGAGCCGAACAGCTCGTCATTGCCGCCGAGGCCACTGAGGATGTCCGCACCAAGGCCACCCGTCAATTTGTTGCCATGTTCGTCGCCAGTTTTCTCAACCATAATTACCCTCACGCGCAACTTTGCCCCAGCAGGTTAACCTGCAGAAGCAGGCAAGTCTATAGCCGCAAAATTCCCGCGGTCCGGCAACAGCTTCGTTTCGTTAATTTGCAAAGCGTCATCACTAGTCTTGTGCGTTGCAGCATGCCGCCGCGCAGATCAGCATCCGTTCTCAGTGCACACGGTCCGCGACTTCGATTTACTTCCGCCCTATGCTGGAAAACACGGACTTTCACCGGGGCACATCGCCACGGCTAGTCGAAGCATGTCTTACGAAAGCGCGTGCGCTCTCTCGAAAAAGCCATGCATTCACGTCGGTCGCTTATACATCGAATGGTGAAGCCGGCTTGGACGAATGTCTGATATCAAACCATCTGCGGCCGCGCCGCATCCATGATCCGAAACTGGATGCGCTTCTGCCCCTGCCAGAATTCCGCCGACAGAGAGCCGGCCACATGGATCTGCTCGCCGCGCGACGAGAGCAGCAGCCGGCCGAGATCGGTATCGCCGGCGCGAAAAGCCATGCCTTCGATGCGGCCGCCATCCGGCCCTTCGAGCGTGGTTTTGATATGGTTGGTGCCGATGAAGCGGCTGTCCGTCACGCGGTGCATCGGCATGGCGAAGATCGGCTGCGAATGGCCGGAACCGTAGGGGCCGGCGGATTCCAGCTGGTCGCAGAAATCATAGCTGGCGCCGGAGGCGGAGAGTGCGCCATCGATCTTGAGCGTCCGGTTGGAGGTGAGATGCGACACGGTTTCGTTCGCCGCTTCCTCGAAGAAGGCGCGGACAGCGCCCAATCTGGCGCGTTCGACGGTGAGCCCGGCGGCCATGGCATGTCCGCCACCCTTGATCAGCAGGCCGCTGTCGACGGCGTCGCGCACCATCCGGCCCATGTCGAAACCATTGATCGAACGGCCCGAACCGGTGCCCCTGCCGGATGCATCGAACGCGATGGCAAAGGTCGGACGGTTGAATTTTTCCTTGAGCCGCGCCGCGATCAGCCCGACTATGCCGGGATGCCACTTGTCGCGGGCGGTGACGATCACCGAGGCGCCCTCGCCCGTACCGTATTCGGCCAGCGCTTCGGCTTCCGCCTCGGCCAGCATCTGTTGTTCCATCGCCTGGCGCTCGCGGTTGAGCTCGTCGAGCTTGGCGGCAATCTCCTGCGCATGACCGGGATCGTCGAGCGTCAGGAGGCGCGAGCCCAGCGCCGCATCGCCGATCCGTCCGCCGGCATTGATGCGCGGGCCGACCAGGAAGCCGAGATGATAGGGCGTCACCGGCCCGCCAATGCCGGCTTTGGTGAACAGCGCCGCCAGGCCGGGATTCTGCATATGCCGCGCCGCGATCAGACCCTTGACCACATAGGCGCGGTTCAGGCCCTTGAGCGGCACGACATCGCAAATGGTCGCCAGAGCCACAAGGTCGAGCAGTGCCAGGAGGTCGATGCCGGCGGCGCGCGGGTCGCCGCGTTCGCGCATCAGCCGCTGCAGCGCCACCAGCACCAGGAAGACGACGCCGGCGGCGCAGAGATGCCCCTGCCCCGACAGATCGTCCTCGCGATTGGGATTGACCAGCGCGTGGCAGACCGGCAATTCATGCGTCACCTGGTGGTGATCAATGACGACGACGTCGACGCCGCGCTCATGTGCTGCCGCCAGCGCCTCATGGCTGGTGGAACCGCAATCGACCGTGACGATCAGCTGCGCGCCGTGGTCGATCAGCTGATTGATCGCCGCCGGATTCGGCCCGTAGCCTTCAAAAATACGGTCGGGGATATAGATCGTTGGATCGATGCCGAACTGCCAGAGAAAGCGGTGCATGAGGGCGGCAGACGAAGCGCCATCGACATCATAGTCGCCGAAAATCGCCACGTGTTCATGGCGCTCGATGGCATCGGCGATGCGTTTTGCCGCCGCCTCGCAATCCGTCAGCGTATACGGATCCGGCATAAGGCTGCGGATGGTCGGATCGAGGAAGGCCTCGGCATTATCGACGCTGACGCCACGGCCGGCCAGCACGCGAGCGATCAACTCGGACAGGCCGTGATGCTGCGACATGGSAAGTGCACGGTTCAGCCCCGCCTGGTCGAGACGCGACACCCAGCGCTGGCCGCTGACCGAGCGCTCGACGTTAAGAAATGCCCTTTCGACAGGGTCGACCGCTTCCGCCATGCTACCTCTCTTCACCTGGTCGAGAGGTAAGCACGAATAGAAAACAATTCAAAGCGATCACGCCGCTTTCGGCCGCTCGATGCGGATAACCTGCGGCTTGCCGATCAGATAGCCTTCGCGCTCGATCACGCCGACAGCCTTGCGCACCGATAGCTCGGTCGTTGCATGGGTGACGAGGATCACGGTCTGGCGGTCAGCCGTGTCGCTATGCTGCTTCGGCCGCTGCACGATCGATTCGAGCGAGATGGCATTGTCGGCCATCGCGGTGGCGATGCTGGCGAAAACGCCAGCACGGTCCTCGACGGTGAGCCGGATGAAATAGCCGCCCTCATGGCTGCGGATCTCGCCGCGGACATAGGGATCGAGCTGGAGGGCCGGACGTCCAAGGCTGGGCACGAGTTGGGCGCCCGGACGGCTCTTGGCGATATCGGCAATGTCGCCCATGACCGCCGAGGCCGTGGCATTGCCGCCGGCGCCGGGGCCGACCATCAGGAGTTCGCCGAGCACGTCGGATTCAATCGCTACCGCATTGGTGACGCCATCGACCTGGGCAATTACCGAATCCTGCGGCACCATGGTCGGATGCACGCGCTGTTCGATGCCGGATGGGGTCTTCTGCGCCACGCCGAGCAGTTTGATGCGGTAGCCGAGATCGGCTGCGGCATGGATATCGGCAAGCGAGATATTGGTGATGCCTTCGAGATAGATGTCGTCGGCCGCGATCTTGGTTCCGAAGGCCAGCGTTGTCAGGATCGACAGCTTGTGGGCCGTGTCATTGCCCTCAATGTCGAAAGCCGGATCGGCCTCTGCATAGCCGAGCCGTTGCGCTTCCTTGAGGCAGGCCTCGAAGGACAGCTCCTCGCGCTCCATCCGCGTCAGGATGTAATTGCAGGTGCCGTTCATGATGCCATAGACCCGCGACACCGTGTTGCCGGTCAGCGATTCCCGCAATGCCTTGATCACCGGAATGCCGCCGGCAACCGAGGCCTCGAAATTGAGGATCACGCTCTGCTCTTCGGCGATGGCCGCGAGTTCGACCCCGTGCTTGGCCAGCAGCGCCTTGTTGGCAGTCACCACATGGAGACCGCGCGACAAAGCCGTCTTGACCGCGGTATAGGCCGGGTCGCCGGCGCCGCCCATCAGTTCGACGAACACATCGATCTTGCCATCGCGCGCCATAGCAATGGGATCATCGAACCATTCGGCCTTGGAAAGATCGACGCCGCGGTCGCGGCTCTTGTCGCGGGCGGAGACCGCTGTAACCTCGATCGGCCGGCCGCAGGCCACGGCCAGCATATTGTGGCGCTCACCGAGGATCTTGGCCAGCGAGGCGCCAACAGTTCCCAAACCTGCAATGCCGAGTTTAAGGGCATCAGCCATCATCAATTCCTGTCTTTTAAAATTCAGCTGGCGGATTTCAGCGAGATGACATTGTGCAGCGTCTCGTCAGCGGTACCGAAGAACTTTTTGATACTGCGGGCGGCCTGACGCAGGCGGTGCTCGTTTTCGACCAGCGCGATACGGACATAATCGTCGCCATGCTCGCCGAAGCCGATGCCGGGCGCGACCGCGACATCGGCCTTCTCGATCAGCAGCTTGGAGAATTCGAGGCTGCCGAGATGGCGGAATTTTTCTGGCACGGGCACCCAGGCGAACATCGACGCCTTCGGCGCCGGGATATCCCAGCCGGCGCGGCCAAAGCTTTCAATCATGACGTCGCGCCGGCGCTTGTAGACCTGGCGCACCTCGTCGATATGAACATCGGCGTCGGGATCGTTGAGCGCAGCACTCGCCGCCACCTGGATCGGCGTGAAGGCGCCGTAATCGAGGTAGGATTTCACCCGCGTCAGCGCCGAAATCAGCCGCTCATTGCCGACGGCAAAGCCCATGCGCCAGCCGGCCATGGAGAAGGTCTTCGACATCGAGGTGAATTCGACCGCGACATCCATGGCGCCCGGCACCTGCAGCACCGAGGGAGGCGGATTGCCGTCGAAATAGATTTCCGAATAGGCAAGGTCGGAGAGCACGAAAATGCCATGCCTTTTGGCGAAGGCGACGACGTCCTTGTAGAAATCGAGATCGACGACCGTGGCCGTGGGGTTCGACGGATAGCAGAGCACCATGGCGATCGGCTTGGGAATCGAATGCACCACGGCCCGCTCGAGCGCGCGGAAAAATTCCGCATCCGGCTCGACGGGGATCGAGCGGATCACGCCGCCGACCATCAGGAAACCGAAGGCATGGATCGGATAGGACGGATTCGGGCAGAGCACGACATCGCCCGGCGCCGTGATCGCCTGCGCCATATTGGCAAAGCCTTCCTTGGAGCCCAGCGTTGCCACGACCTGCGTGTCGGGATTGAGCTTCACGCCGAAACGGCGGGCATAGTAATTGGCCTGCGCCTTGCGCAGCCCGGGAATGCCCTTCGAAGAGGAATAGCCATGCGTGTCGGGCCGTTGGACGGATTCGATCAGCTTGTCGACGATGAACTTGTTGGTGGGCAGGTCGGGATTGCCCATGCCGAGATCAATGATGTCGGCCCCGGCGGCTCGGGCCTGTGCCTTCAAACGGTTGACCTGTTCGAACACATAGGGCGGAAGGCGCCTGACCTTGTGAAACTCTTCCATCATTGACCTCGGTGATTGGGATGCGACTTTTTTGATGCCGCAAATCACGCTTTGAGACCAAACGAGGCGAAACGCAAGTGCAAAAAAGGCGCGGCTCGCGGTCCCATCAGAAATGGAACTGCGAGGCGTGCAGGTCTGACATGTCCGTGTGGTCGAGGGTCAGCGTGTCCTTGCCGTGGTGGATGACAAGATCATCGCCGGACACAGTGACATGCGCCATCATCGCATCGAAATCCTTGAATAGCATCGGGCCTTGCGAGAAATCGACGCGATCCTTGCTGGAGAAATCGGTGATCTCGTCCTTGCCGAAATGGCCGTTGAAGATGAAGACGTCGCCGCCGCTATAGCCGCTCAGAACATCATTGCCCTTGCCGCCAGTCAGGAGGTTCTTGCCGTCATCGCCGCCGAGCGTATCGTCATGGGCGGAGCCTTGCAGGTTCTCGAAACCCAGGAGGACATCGCCTTCCGCATCGCCACCGCTCCTCGTATTTGCTTTCAGATCGACGTTGACGGCGTCGGACGAATGCTCGTAGCTCAGCGTATCCTTGCCGCCATTGCCGTTCAGCAGGTCGCCGCCGGCGCCGCCTTCGATGACATTGGCCTTGTTGTCACCATTGAGGATATCGACAAACTGGGTGCCGCGCAGATTCTCGACATTGGAAACGAACGAATAGAGGCCATCGGCACCGTGCACTTTGCCAAGCAACAGGCTGGCTTGGACACCCTTGGCGCCGTTTGGATCGAAAACCAGCGTGTCGATCCCCGCGCCGCCGTCTATCAAGTCCTCGCCGCCCACGCCGTTGAGTATGTTGTTGCCAGCATTACCCGTGATGACGTTGTCGGCGCTGTTGCCGTTGCCATCGATATTCTTGTTGCCGAGCAGGGTCAGGTTCTCGAAATTGTCGGCAAGCGCAAAGGACACCGTGCTCTTCACGGTATCGATGCCGCCGCTATTGGCGTTCTCTCGCAAATCGAAGGTGGTCTTGTCGACGATATAGGTGTCGTTACCGCTCTCGCCCCAAATCTGCGGCGTCATGCCTTGGCCAGTGGTTGCTGTACTGCCCCTCAGATCGATTGTGTCATTGCCGTTGCCGCTGTCGAGCATGCCAACGCCGCTCATGTCACCACCCTTATTCGAAAAGTGGTCGTTGCCGCTGTTGAGAAAGATGTCGCCGTTGACCCTGCCGGTATTGACGAAACTGTCGTTTCCGCTCCTCAGCACGACAGTTCCGTCTATCGTGCCGCTGTTGGAAACCATATCTGCGGTGACGCTGCCCTCGATGGCGGTATCGGGGGATGAGATCATGCCGGCATTGACAAGCGACACTTGCGCGCCTGGCAAGTCGTCGCTGCCGAGCCGAACACCGAAGTCATCGCCGAAGATGAGGCCGCCTTTGACATTGACGATATCCACATTGCCACTCCTCACCCCGATACCAGTGGTCTTGGAAGTGATCGTGCCGTGATTTTCGATCGCCACTCCGTCGGTTTCGTAAACGTAGATGGCGGCGGACGTGCTGCCTGGTCCCGTCGCCGCGATCGTTCCGAAGTTGCGAAATTGCTGCACGCTGTCGGCAATGAATGCGCCGTTTCCATTGATGGCCGTGCTTGTCATCTTGCCGTAATTGGTGAAATTGGTGCCGTCGCCGTCGAGATAGGCTGCAGTGTTGGCCGAGATGTTCGCGTCCTTGCCAACGATGATATCGTTGCCGGCCCCACCTGCGTCGTAAATTCCCTTGTCGATCGTATCGATATCGCCATTGATCAGAACGTGACTATTCTTTGCCGTCGTATCAAGCGCGATTCCGTAACTGACGAATGTCGCTCCTGCGTCGACGAGCCAGGTGTCGCCGTCCGTATCGATATGCAGATCCTGGCTTTGGGCGCCGTTGATCGTATGCAATGCCATTTCAGCCTCCATGAGTTGGTTTCATGAAAAGGAAACGGAAAACGAGCGCGAAATATTCTTCTATTATGAAAATTGTTTCATGTATTTCATTTTTGTAAAAGTGGCGATCACGTCAAAAATAAACGAATTGTTTCACAATGCCGAGACATATGAGGACAGACGCAATAGCCCGAGGTGAAACGTGAGCGCAAAAAAGCGACTCGCGGCCAGGTGCTTTTCCTGGTCGCGAGCCGCGTCCCCCGTTCACCTCAGAAATGGAACTGCGAGGCGTGCAGGTCGGACATGTCCGTGTGGTCGAGTGTCAACGTGTCCTTGCCGTGGTGGATGACGAGATCGTCGCCCGACACCGTGACATGCGCCATCATGGCGTCGAAGTCCTTGAACAGCATCGGGCCTTGCGAGAAATCGACGCGATCCTTGCTGGAGAAATCGGTGATCTCGTCCTTGCCGAAATGGCCGGTGAAGAGGAACACATCAGCCGCACCATAGCCGGTCAGGACATCATTGCCCTTGCCTCCAGTCAGGAGGTTCTTGCCGTCATCGCCGCCGAGCGTATCGTCATGGGCTGAGCCTTGCAGGTTCTCGAAACCCAGGAGGATATCGCCTTCCGCATCGCCACCACTTGCCGTATGCGCTTTCAGATCGATGCTGACGGCGTCGGATGAATGCTCATAGCTCAAAGTGTCCTTGCCGCCATTGCCGTTCAGCAGGTCGCCGCCGGCACCGCCTTCGATGACATTGGCCTTGTTGTCGCCATTGAGGACATCGACAAACTGGGTGCCACGCATATTCTCGATATTGGAAATGAAGGAATAGAGGCCATCGGCACCGTGCACTTTGCCGAGCAACAGGCTGGCCTGGACACCCTTGGCGCCATTCGGGTCGAAGACGAGCGTATCGATACCCGCGCCGCCATCGATCAGGTCCTCGCCACCCATGCCGTTGAGTATGTTGTTGCCGGCATTGCCGGTGATCACATTGTCGGCGCTGTTACCGTTGCCATCGATGTTCTTGTTGCCGAGCAAGGTCAGGTTCTCGAAATTGTCGGCAAGCGCAAAGGACACCGTGCTCTTCACGGTATCGATGCCGCCACCGTTGGCGTTCTCCCGCAAATCGAAGGTGGTCTTATCGACGACATAGGTATCGCTGCCGTCGCCGCCCCAGATCTGCGGCGTCGCACCCTGGCCGGTGGTTGCTATGCCGCCCCTGAGATCGATCGTGTCATTGCCATCGCCACTGTCGAGCATGCCAAAGGCGGTCCAGTTGCCGCCCTTGTTGGAGAAATGGTCGTTGCCGGCACCGAGGAAAATGTCGCCATGGATCACGCCGGTATTGACGAAACTGTCATTGCCATTCCTCAGCCAGACTGTTCCGTTTATCGTACCACTGTTGGATACGATATCTCCCATAGCGCCGCCCTCGATGGCGGTATCGCCGGATGAAATCGTGCCGGCATTGACGAGCGTCGTTCGCGTATCCAGGAAATTGTAGCTGCCGAGCCGAACGCCGAAGTCGTCGCCGGTAATGCTACCACCTTTGAGGTTGACGATGTCGGCATTACCGTCCCTCACCTCTATACCGGTGACCTTGGAACTGATCATGCCATGGTTTTCGATGGTCACCCCCTCGGTCGCTTCAACTTGAACGCCGACCGACTTGACTGCTCCCGTTACCTTGATCGTTCCGAAATTGCGAAATAGCTGTACGCCGCTGGCAAGGTATGCGCCTGTCCCATTGTCGACTGTGCTTCCCATCGTGCCATAGTTGGTGAAATCGGTGCCCTCACCGTTGAGAGAAGCTGCGGTATATGCTGAAATATTCGCGTCCTTGCCGAGAATGATGTTGTTGCCAGAGGTGCCGAACACATCGTAAATTCCGACATCGTCCGTCGAAATCTCGCCGTTAAACAGAACGCGATTGCCGCTCGCCATGTTGTCGAGGACGATCCCGCAGTTCGCGAAAGTGGCCCCACTGTCGATGAGCCATGTATCGCCGATGGTGTCGATCTGCTGAGTCTGGGTCTGAACGCCGTTGATCGTATGCAATGCCATGTTAGCCTCCGTGTGTTTGTTTCACGGAGAAAACGGAGAATTGACGTAAAATATTCGGAGTCTGTGAAATTTTTTGTGTAGATTTCATTTATGAATAGAAAATCCGTACGATTATATGAAATCGCCCTCGACCTGCCGCACAATATCGGAAAATATACGGAGACGAATGTGAGGCTCCCGCCTTACCGTTCTGCGGCCATCCTGACCGCAAAGCAGGCCAGAACCGTGCCCATCAGCCAGCGCTGGATGATCATGACCTTCGGTCGGCTCGCCAGGAAGGCCGCGATCAATCCGGCGACAATGACGATCAGGCAATTGAAGGTGATGCTGACCAGGACCTGGCTAAAGCCGAGCACCAGCGACTGCACAAGCACGCTGCCCCGCTCCGGGTGAATGAACTGCGGCAAAAGCGAGAGATACAGGACGGCGACCTTCGGATTGAGAAGCGCGGTCACAAGGCCCATGGAAAACAGCCTGCGCGGGCTGTCGACCGGCAGGTTCTTCACCTGGAACGGCGAACGGCCACCTGGCCTGACCGCCTGCCATGCGAGATAGAGCAGATAGGCCGCCCCACCAAGCTTCAAGGCTTCATAGGCGAAGGGCACCGCCACGAACAGCGACGTGATGCCGAGTGAAGCGCAACACACATAGAAGACGAGGCCGACCGCAACTCCGACCAGCGAGACTAGGCCCGCGGCCCGCCCCTGCGAGATTGAACGTGAGACGAGATAGACCATGTTCGGCCCGGGCGTCAGCACCATTCCGACGCAGATGAGCGCAAAGATCGCAAGTGTGGAAGCGGCCGGCATATCGAGGACTCCGAAGCGTCAGGTGGCTGGTTTCTCAGGCACTGTGGCCTTGAGCTTGCGCATTTCCTGAACACGTCGCCGATATTCCGCTTCTGAGATCGTGCCGCGGCGGCGCTGGCTCGCAAGACCCGCAAGCTGCGCTTGCTGAGCCTTCGCCTCTTCGTCCGACATCTGGTCCATCGCCGAAGTCAGCGGCTTGGAGAAATCGGGATATTTCGTATCCTTGGGCACGGGTTCGTCGCCTGCGAGCAGCGCCTTGTTCTCGTCGATGGATTGCGAGCAGGCGGAAAGCACCAAAAGCCCACCAATCAGAAGAACGCGGCTCGACAACGATTTCAGCTGCGCCATCGACGCCATATCCGGCTCACTTTCGCCACCAACATGAATTTACGACTTCATTGCTCTAAACGATGGAAATTGCAATGCGCTTCATGCAGAGTAATTCAAACCGAACCAAGCCAATGGCGGAAGAGATGTATCCTCATGAGTGACACCAGCGGCTCCGACGACAAATCCGGCAAGGGAATACCTGGCTTCGATCCCGCCGCATTCGAGCCTTTCGTCGTCAAGAATCCCGAGATGATGACGCTCAACCTGGCGCGATCGCTGGAAAATCTCGGCAAAGCGGCGGGAGAATGGCTGAGGCCTCGCGAGAGCGGCGAGAAGCTGGATACCCTCGATCCGATGACGGACATTGTCCGCACCCTGTCCAAGGTGGTGGAATACTGGGTCGCCGATCCGCAACGATCGCTGCAGGCGCAGACGCTGCTGTTTTCCACTTATTACAATATCTGGATGCGATCTCTGATGCGCGTTTCCGGCGATCAGACGCCGGCCGCGCCACTGGTCCGGGAAGACAAGCGATTCTCGTCAAACGACTGGAAGGACAATCTCTTCTTCGATTTCCTGCGCCAGATCTATACGGTCACCACAGACTGGGCGGAAAAACTTGTCACCAATGCCGATGGCCTGGACGACCACACGCGCCACAAGGCGGCCTTCTATGTCAGGCAGGTGTCCGCGGCGCTGTCGCCGACCAATTTCGTGCTGACCAACCCGGTTCTCTATAAGGAGACGGTGGCACAGAGCGGCGCCAATCTCGTCGAGGGGATGAAGAAGCTCGCCGAGGACATCAAGACCGGCCACGGCGAACTGCGCATCCGCCAGACCGACATGACCAAGTTCAAGGTCGGCGAGAACATGGCGGTGACGCCGGGCAAGGTGATCGCCGAGAACGATCTCTGCCAGATCATCCAGTATGACGCGACGACGCCGGATGTGCTGAAGCGCCCTCTTCTCATCGTCCCGCCCTGGATCAACAAATATTATGTGCTCGATCTCAATCCGCAGAAGTCGTTTATCAAGTGGTGCGTCGAGCAGGGCCATACCGTCTTCGTCGTCTCCTGGGCCAATCCCGATGCCCGGCACGCGCTGAAGGACTGGAATGATTATTCCGCCGAGGGCGTGGATTTCGCCCTCGATACCATCGCCAAGGCCACTGGCGAGAAGGATGTCAACGCCATCGGTTATTGCGTCGGCGGCACCCTGTTGGCGGCAACGCTGGCCCTGCATGCGGCGCGCGGCGACAAGCGCATCAAGACGGTAACTCTGTTCACCACCCAGGTCGATTTCACCCATGCCGGCGACCTCAAAGTCTTCGTCGACGAGGAGCAGGTGCAGGCGATCGAGAAGAGCATGGCCGCCGAGGGTTTTTTGGATGGCTCGAAAATGGCGCTCGCCTTCAACATGCTGCGCGCCTCGGAACTGATCTGGCCCTATTTCGTCAACAACTATCTCAAGGGTCAGGAGCCGACGCCCTTCGACCTTCTCTACTGGAATGCCGATTCGACCCGCATGGCGGCGGCCAATCATTCCTTCTACCTGCGCAACTGCTACCTCAACAACACTCTCGCCCGCGGCGAGATGACATTGGGCGGCAAGCAGCTCGACCTCGGCCAAGTGAAAATCCCGGTCTACAACCTCGCCACCCGCGAGGATCATATCGCGCCGGCCAAGTCTGTCTTCGTCGGCTCAAAGCTGTTCGGCGGCGATGTCACCTATATCGTCTCCGGCTCCGGCCACATTGCCGGCGTCGTCAACCCGCCAGACAAGATGAAATACCAGTATTGGAGCAACGGCCCGGTCGAAGGCGAGTTCGAGGATTGGCTGGCAAACGCCACCGAAAGCGCTGGCTCCTGGTGGCCGCACTGGCATGCCTGGATTCTCGAACATGATGCCAGGAAGGCCAAGCCGCGCATTCCCGGCGGCACCAATCTCAACCCGATCGAGGAGGCACCCGGCTCCTATGTGAAGGTTCGGGTCTAAGCAGGTTCCGGAACAGTGTCCCACGGTTTTCCGACAAGAACCTGCGACAAGACAAAGGATTAAGCGGACTTTAGCTGGCTTGCCAGCGAAAGTCCGCTTAGGGTCCAGGATGCCGCGAATTACAGAAATGCTTGATTGGCCGGTCTGAACCCGGCATAGAGTCCCTCTGGTTCCCGCAAGTGAAAGCTATCCCGCATGGTCACCTATATCGAAGCCTATTCCGCGCCGATGAAGAATACGGGTGTGATCCGTATTTACGGTCCAGAGGATTTCGAGGGCATGCGCAAAGCCTGCCAGCTGACCGCGCGCTGCCTCGATGCTCTGGTGCCGATGGTCCAGCCTGGCGTGACCACCAACGAAATCGACCGCTTCGTTCTGGAATTCGGCCTTGACCACGGGGCACTGCCGGCGACGCTGAATTATCGCGGCTATCGCAAGTCTTCATGCACCTCGATCAATCACGTCGTCTGCCACGGCATTCCCGACGACAAGCCGCTGCGCGAGGGCGACATCGTCAACATCGACGTGACCTATATCCTCGATGGCTGGCATGGCGATTCGAGCCGCAGCTATCCGGTGGGCGAGATCAAGCGCGCCGCCGAACGCCTGCTCGAAGTCACCTATGAATGCCTGATGCGTGGTATCGGCACGGTGCGGCCCGGCGCCCGCACCGGCGCCATTGGCGAAGTCATCCAGAACTATGCCGAACGCGAGCGCTGCTCGGTGGTGCGTGATTTTTGCGGCCATGGCGTCGGCCGCCTGTTTCACGACGCGCCGAACATCCTGCATTACGGTCACGCCAATGAAGGTCCGGAATTGAAGGAAGGCATGATCTTTACCATCGAGCCGATGATCAATCTCGGCCGGCCGCATGTGAAAGTGCTCTCCGACGGCTGGACGGCCGTTACCCGCGACCGCTCTCTTTCGGCTCAGTACGAACACACCGTCGGTGTGACCAAGGATGGCTGCGAAATCTTCACGCTGTCGCCGGCCGGCCTCGATCGTCCGGGCCTGAGCTGAGGAGCCAACATGGCGCGTCGGTCGCAGGGGCCTGGATTGTCGTTGCCATCGGAGGAGTCCATCGAGGCGGCCGCGGAAGCCGAGCCGACCGATGAACGCGGCCTATTCGCCTTCGCCGACACTTTCCCGCAGATAAACTCCAAAAAGCCGCCGGCAAAGACCGAACCGCTCCAGCCCGAGCCGCATTATCACGGCCACCGCGAACGGCTGCGCACGAAATTCCGCGAACTCGGCGACACCGCACTCGCAGATTACGAACTGCTGGAACTCCTGCTCTTCCGCCTGATTCCGCGCCGCGACACCAAGCCCGTCGCCAAAGCCTTGCTCGAACGCTTCGGCACGCTTGCCGGCGTCTTCGGCGCACCGCAGCATTTGCTGGAGGAAGTCAACGGCATCGGCGAAGCGGTCGCGGCCGACATCAAGCTGGTTTCCGCCGTCGCGCACCGTACGCTCAGAAGCGAGATCAAGGGCAAGAAGGTGCTCRGCTCCTGGAAATCGGTCATCGACTACTGCCACCAGGCCATGGCCTACGAAACCAACGAGCAGTTCCGCATCCTGTTTCTCGACAAGCGCAACCAGTTGATTGCCGACGAGGTCCAGCAGCGCGGCACGGTGGATCATGCGCCGGTTTATCCACGCGAGGTCATCAAGCGCGCGCTGGAACTATCGGCCACTGCGATCGTCCTGGTGCACAACCATCCCTCGGGCGACCCGACCCCGTCACGCGCCGATATCGAGATGACGCAGACGATCGTCAGTAGCGCCCAGCCGCTCGGCATCACCGTCCACGATCACATCATCATCGGCAAGGACGGGCACGCCAGCATGAAGAGCCTGCGGCTGTTCTGACATCGCGCTGCGAGCCGGCTATGCAATCAAGAATCGGGATCACAGACCTTCGTCGGCTAATGGCTCTGCCCAAACTATTGTTTAGCCAGGGCGTCGATCGCCATCTGACGCGGTGGTCGGTCAAGATTTTGTCTGCACGAAAGAAATCGCACCAAACCAGCTTTGTTTGGCGCGATTAACCTCTTTGAACCAGTGTCTTCGCCGCAAAAGCTATTGTAAAACATTAGCCGGCCAATCATCGCGATGACGCCGGCCCTGCCCCGCATCCGGTCCCCTGTGCAACCGTATGAAATGATTGAGCGGGCCGTTAAACCAACCGGCTTTGCTCCAGCGCGGCTTCTACGAAGCTGGCAAACAGCGGATGTGGCTCAAATGGCCGGCTCTTCAACTCCGGATGATACTGAACGCCAATGAACCAGGGATGGTCGGCATATTCGATCGTCTCGGGAAGGACGCCGTCCGGCGACATCCCGGAAAACACCAGGCCGCAACCTTCCAACCGCTCCTTATAGTCGACATTGACTTCGTAGCGATGCCGGTGCCGCTCGGAAATTTCGGTCGAACCATAGATGTTGGCGATCCGCGTCTCTTTCTTCAGCACCGCGCGATAGGCGCCGAGGCGCATCGTGCCGCCGAGATCGCCGCTGGCCGAACGCTTCTCCAGCTCGTTACCCTTGATCCATTCGGTCATCAGACCGACGACGGGCTCCTTGGTCTTGCCGAATTCCGTAGATGATGCGCCTTCGATGCCAGCCAGGCTGCGGGCTGCCTCGACGACGGCCATCTGCATGCCGAAGCAGATACCGAAATATGGCACCTTGCGTTCACGGGCAAAGCGCGCCGCCCGGATCTTGCCTTCCGAACCACGCTCGCCGAACCCGCCCGGCACGAGGATGCCATGCACCTTTTCGAGATAGGGCGACGGGTCTTCCTTCTCGAAGATCTCCGATTCGATCCATTCGAGATTGACCTTGACCTGGTTGGCGATGCCGCCGTGATAGAGTGCCTCGATCAGCGACTTATAGGCATCCTTGAGGCCGGTATATTTGCCGACGATGGCGATCGTGACGGTGCCTTCCGGATTGCGGATGCGGCGCGCCACCTCGTCCCAGGCCTCCATGCGCGGCTGCGGCGCCGGCTCGATACCGAAGGCGGCAAGAACCTCGTCGTCCAGGCCTTCCTTGTGATAGGCGATCGGCACGTCATAAATGCTCTGCACGTCCAATGCCTGGATAACGGCAGACGGCCGCACATTGCAGAACAGCGACAGCTTTTTGCGCTCCGCTTCGGGAATCTCCCGGTCGGCGCGCACAAGCAGGATGTCGGGATGGATGCCGAGGGCCTGCAATTCCTTGACGGAATGCTGCGTGGGTTTTGTCTTGAGCTCGCCCGCCGCCGGAATGAACGGCATCAGCGTCAGATGGACATAAACAGCGGTGTGTCGCGGCAGGTCGTTGCCGAGCTGCCGGATCGCTTCGATGAACGGCATGGCCTCGATGTCGCCGACCGTGCCGCCGATTTCGCAGATGACGAAATCGTAGCTCTGATTGCCCTCGGTGACGAAATCCTTGATCTCGTTGGTCACATGCGGAATGACCTGGACGGTGGCGCCGAGATAGTCGCCGCGCCGCTCCTTGTCGATGATGTTCTTGTAGATGCGACCGGTGGTGATGTTGTCGGTCTTGGTCGCCGAGCGACCGGTGAAGCGCTCGTAGTGACCAAGATCGAGGTCGGTCTCGGCGCCGTCATCGGTGACGAACACTTCACCGTGCTGCGTTGGGCTCATCGTGCCGGGATCGACATTCAGATAAGGATCGAGCTTCCGGAGCCGAACCCTATATCCACGGGCCTGGAGCAACGCTCCAAGAGCGGCGGCGRCAATCCCCTTACCAAGAGAGGAAACCACACCGCCAGTGATGAAAACATATCGCGCCATGGGCTTTAATCCCTAATTCGTCCCGGCTGATTCCGCCAGACTTAAATTGAACACGGGCTGTTTTTCCAAAAATTGCGTTGCCGCAAATCCAACAAAAAACCGGCGGGTCAAGCCCGCCGGTTTTTCATCCCAACCCGGGAAATCACTTGGCCGTTGCCGGCTTCTGATCGGTCGTCGTCGTCGCCGGCTTTACCGTTGTTGCGTTGTCTGCCGGCTTCACGTCTGTCTTGGTGTCAGCCGGCTTGACCTCGGTCTTGGTGTCCGCCGGTTTCGTCTCGGTCTTCACGTCGGCCGGCTTGCTGTCCGTCTTCGTGTCGGCGGGCGTGCTGGTGTCGGTGTTGTCGCCGGTCAGCGGAATGTCGTTGTTGTTGGCCGGCTTCTGTTCGGTCTTCTTTTCGTCCGGCTTCTTGCCGCCGAGCGAATTCAACAGGCTCTTGTCGCCCTGCGTCGTGCTGGGCAGCTTGTCGAGAATGTCGCTCGGCTTCGCTTCGTAGCGCGCCAGAAGGCCGAGCGCGAGCGAGGTGGCGAAGAACAAAGCAGCGAGAATCGCCGTCGTGCGGGTCAGCGCATTGGCAGCACCTCGTGCCGTCATGAAACCCGATCCACCGCCGATGCCGAGGCCACCGCCTTCGGAACGCTGGATTAGCACGACGCCGACAAGCGCCAGCACGATCATCAGATGGATCACGATCAAAACGGTCTGCATACATCCATTCCCGCCCGGATCTTGCCGGACATGAGCTCACAGTTGGCGCGCTCTTACACGAGGCTTTGACAATTTGAAAGCCCCCAGCGCGCGGATTCAATCGATGGTAAGAACCTCAGGCGAGGAGGTTTTCGTAGACCCTGCAAATGGCGAGGAAGTCGGAGGATTTCAAGCTTGCCCCGCCGATCAGTGCGCCGTCGACATTATCGACCGCCATAAGTTCGGCAGCATTCGCAGGCTTGACCGAGCCGCCATAGAGCAATCGCATCTTCCCGCCTTCCTTGCCAAACCGTGACCGCAACTGGTCGCGCAGGAATGCATGCGCCTCGGCGACATCGGCCACCGTGGGCGTAACACCCGTGCCGATCGCCCAGACCGGCTCATAGGCAATCACCGTGTTGGCGGCGGTAGCGGCGTCGGGCACGGAACCGGCCAACTGACCCAGAAGCACGTCGAGTGTGGCGCCGGCGGTACGTTCGGCCTCGGTCTCGCCGATGCAGATGATCGCTTCGAGCCCTGCGGCATGCGCGGCCTCAGCCTTGGCACGGATCAGTGTATCGGTCTCGCCCTGCAGGATGCGGCGTTCCGAATGACCGACGATGACATGCGTGCCGAAACTGTCGGCGACCATCTCGGCCGACACTTCGCCGGTGAAAGCGCCTGATATCTGCGGGTGGCAGTCCTGCGCACCGATCTTCAGCGGGCTGTCGGTGACAAGCGCCGTCGCGACATAAAGAAGCGTCACGGGAGGGCAGATCAGCGTGTCGATCTTCGACGACAGCGGGCCTACTCCCTCGGCCATGGCTTTCAATTCCGGCAAGGACTGGCGCAGGCCATTCATCTTCCAATTGCCGGCGACCAGCGGACGCACATCCGGTGTCATTGTTGCCCTCCTTGATTAAAGTGTCACAGCCTGTATCAGAACCCAGAAAAATATCGCAAGCAAAACTTCCTAAAGGGCATCAGCGCCTTGGCAAAAACGCAATCCGGTGCATAAGAATAAGCGCATAGAATAAATGAGAAGCATTGACCGTACTCCTTTCATAGATTTCAATATCAATCGAATATCGGCTGACATCCGCCGTCGATAAAGGAACACTGGCTATGCGTGCCCTCTCCCGCCCCACCCGGCTTGCTATGGGATTGCTGGCAACGTTCTTTCTCTTCGTCGCGGCGATTGCGGCGGAAGCCAGCCCGCGCATCGCGCTTGTCATCGGCATGGCGAAATACGAGAATATTCCGGGCCTGGCCAACACGGTGAGCGACGCCACCGCGATTGCCGACAAACTCAAGACGCTCGGCTTCGACGTCCATACCTCGATCGACCAGCCGCTCGCCTCGCTGGTCGATACCATCAACAAGTTTTCCTTCCAGGCCGAGACGGCCGATATCGCCATGGTCTACTATGCCGGTCACGGCGTCGAACTCAACGGCGAGAACTTCCTGATTCCCGTCGACCTCAAGATCACCAAGCCCGAGGAAATCGGCTCGCAGGCGATCACGCTCAGAATGCTGCTGAAATCGGTGGAAAACGCCCGCAAGCTCAGGATCGTCATCCTCGATTCCTGCCGCAACAATCCTTTCGCCAACTGGCCGGTTCAGGAGGTCGCCAAGGCAACCTCGGCGAATTACCAGACCGGCGAGGTCACCAAGCTGCGCAGTGGCGGCCTGGCGACGCCCTCGGTCGACCGCGGCATGATGGTCGTTTATTCGGCCAAGGATGGCGAGGTCGCGCTTGACGGCGACGGCGCCCACAGCCCCTTCGCCCAGGCGCTGCTCAACGAGCTGCCGGCCCGCAATGTCGAAATCGGCATGATGTTCCGCAAGGTGCGCGACGATGTCATGGCCGAGACGACGAACAAGCAGGAGCCGCATTTCTACGGCTCGCTGTCCAGCACGCCCTATTTCCTCGCCGGTTCGGACCTCAATGTCGCTTCGCTGAGCGACCGGCAAGCCGCCTGGAGCGCGCTCAAACCCGATCAGGAACTGCAGCTCGCGTCACTCGCCGATGCAGGCAATACACGTGCGATGATCGGTCTCGCCTATATGTCGCTGGCACCGGATAAATCACGTTTCAAGCCGGAACGCGCCTTCGATCTCTTTTCCCGCGCCTCGATGAAGGGTGACGCGGAAGCGATGTTCGAACTCGGGAAACTCTATGAAAAGGGTATCGGCACGAACCAGGATTTTGCCAAAGCGCTGGAACTGTACCGGAAAGCGGCCGATCTCGGTTTTGCCGATGCACTCAACGATCTGGGCTTCCTCTATTATCAGGGCGCGACCGGCCTGCCACGCGACCAGGCCAAAGGCATCCAGCTTTTCCTCAAGGCCGCCGACATGCGCCATCCGCAGGCCATGTACAACGTCGCCTCTTTGATCGATGATGGCGTGATCAAGGGCAAGACATCCGATGATGCCGCCCGCTATCTCTATGCGTCGCTACGCTCGGGGGTGAAGGACGTGCTCGACCAGTTGACCGAACGGCCGAACCAGTTCAAGCCTGCGACCCGCAAGGCGCTGCAGCAGCTGCTGGCCGAAAACAAATTCTATGCAGGCGGCATTGACGGCAATATCGGCAAGGGCACGCAACGCAGTTTGCGGCTGGCGTTCGGCGAGACCGTCCAGTAGCCAATTCAGGGGACTTATCGGACATGTGGAAGAAATCCGCGGATATTGCCTTGAGAGCAGCACTTCTGGTCTCTGTTGCAGCTTTTGACGTTGCGCCAGCGGCGGCGTCCATCATGCCGACAACGAATCCGGCCGGTGCCACCGACACGGCCGGCGACTTCCCGGTCGGCGTGCCGGATTTCGCACCGCTGATCCTGGCGCAGTCGGTCGACCATCCAGGTGGGCAAACTGGGGGCAACGATCACTCGACCGACAGCCAGGTCGGCGTTCGTCTCAGCGCGACGATGACGCACAAGGTGGTCCTCGACCTGAATTCGATCCGCAAGGAATGCGGCCATTATGACGAGGCCTACCGTATCGATTGCCTTCGCCAGGGCATCGACATGCTGGCGGCGTCGCTACCGGACAACAGCGAATACCGCGACGTCAAGCGCATCCTGAAAAAGGCCGGCGGCAAGCTCGGTCGCATCGTCGACACCTACCAGGATTCGTCGAAGCCGAAGCTGGACGCACCAGCGAACGCCAATCCCCGCTTCCGCTCGCGCCGCCACTACACCGCCATCCGTCGCGCCGCGGAGCCAGAGGCCATGGCCAAGGCGCAGAAGGTTATCGACGAGGCGGCGACTCAGCTGCTGCGCTCGAGCGAAAATTCCGAACTCCGCTACGCGCACTACCAGCAGATTTCGGCGGCCGTCAACTCCACCAAGGTCCTGCTGCGTTCATCCTGAGACACGGAAAATCCAGTTGAGACTGTCGCGCCAGTCCGTCATGCGGATTGGCGTGCCATGGTTTCCGGTCTGGAACAGCACGAAACGCGTCGGATAATTCTCCGCGAACAGCGATTTGTAGAGCTTGATCTGGTCCGTGGCCGCGTAGACCGGGTCAATCGAACCATGACTGAAGAACATCGGCAGCTTCGCCTGATAGGCAGCCGTTTTCGGGAAATTGGGATCGGAAATGCCGCTCATGATCATCATGCCGGATAGCTGGCCGACAACCGTGGCGTCGCGGGTCAGCCGCCAGCAGATCAGCGTCCCCATCGACGCACAGGACAGCACGATCTTGGCATGCGGCGCGTTTGCGTGGATATAATCGATCAGTGCCGCAACGTCGCCGGTGCCGCGATCCTCGAAATCCTTGGCGCTCGCGGTGAAATAGACGCCGCCATTGTCGGAGGCGAGGTTCTTCAGCCGGTTGAAATTGCCGCCGAACGTATAGTCGTTGGCGCCGAGCTTGCGGTCGCCGCCGCGGCCATGGATGAAGATGACGGCGAATTTTGCCGTCGGCAGTTTTCCAACGCGGAACACATCGACCTTGTGGCCGGCATTCTCCACCGTCTCATAGTGCTGCGACCATGTCACGCCGAGCGAGACATATTTCCCCTTGACCTTATGCTCGGGGATCTCGTCGCGGCCGTAGATGTCACGCTTCTTATTGTAGTCGACGGTGATGAAGGCGCCGCCATCCTCCTGGGCCAGGATGCCGGGATAGGCGAACAGGTCGTCCTCATAGCTCTTGAGCTCCAGCGCCGTGGCCCCATATGCAGGAAGAGCAAGGATAAGAGCGGCTGCAGCGAGCCGGCGGATCATATCAATTGTGGACATCGCGTCCCTTTCCCGATAGAGCCCGGCTGGCATCTTGCCAATGGAGCCTTGCTAACGCAGTTTCCTGGTTATTCGCGAACTCTCAGCCTTCTGGCAGAATCATGTGATTCGCGGAACCAACGATCTCCGAACTGGAACAGATGAGCCAAGCCCTGAATCTCTTCGACGACATGCCCGAAGCCCCCAAACCGGAGCGTCAGACCGTGATACCGGCCAAGGCAGCGGCACCCGCCCCCATCCAGCCCGTAGCGGATAAATCCGGCGAGGACTATGGCGCATCTTCGATTCGCGTGCTCGAAGGGCTGGAACCGGTGCGCATGCGGCCGGGCATGTATATCGGCGGCACCGACGAAAAGGCGCTGCATCATCTGTTCGCCGAAGTCATCGACAACTCCATGGACGAGGCTGTGGCTGGCCACGCCAACTTCATCGATGTCAATCTCGACGCCGAGGGATATCTGACCGTCACCGACAATGGCCGCGGCATCCCGGTTGAAAACCATCCGCAGGTGCCCGGCAAGTCGACGCTCGAAGTGATCATGACCAAGCTGCATGCCGGCGGCAAGTTCGATGGCAAAGCTTATGAGACCTCGGGCGGTCTGCACGGCGTCGGCGTCTCGGTGGTCAATGCGCTCAGCGATTTCGTCGAGGTTGAGGTCGCCCGCAACAAGCGGCTCTATCGCCAGCGCTTTTCCCGCGGCATTCCGCAAGGGCCCCTCGAAGAACTGGGCGAAGTGCACAATCGCCGCGGCACGCGGACGCGCTTTCATCCCGATGCGCAGATTTTCGGTGCACATGCCAAGTTCGACCCGGGCCGCATTTTCCGCATGGCCCGTTCCAAGGCCTACCTGTTCGGCGGTGTCGAAATCCGCTGGTCCTGCACCCCTGAACTGGTCGAAGGCACGGATGTGCCCGACAAGGCGGTGTTCCACTTCCCTGGCGGCCTCAAGGATTATCTCGCCGCCCAGATCGGCAAGGAATTCACCGTCACCCGCGAGATCTTCTCCGGCAAGACGGAAAAGTCCGGCGGCCATGGCTCGATCGAATGGGCCGTGACCTGGTATGGCGGCGACATGATGCTGCATTCCTATTGCAACACTATCCCCACGCCCGAGGGCGGCACGCATGAAGCCGGTTTCCGCATCGCGCTGACCAAGGGCCTCAAGGCCTATGCCGAGCTCACCAACAACAAGCGCGCCGCCGGCATCACCACCGATGACGTGATGATTTCCGCCGCCGGCATGCTCTCGGTCTTTATCCGCGAGCCGGAATTCGTCGGCCAGACCAAGGACCGGCTGGCAAGTGTCGAAGCACAACGCATCGTCGAAAACGTCATCCGCGACCCCTTCGACCACTATCTCGCCGACAATCCGAACGAAGCTGACAAGCTGCTCGACTGGGTGATCGAGCGTTCCGAGGAGCGGCTCCGCCGCCGCAAGGAAAAGGAAGTCAACCGCAAGACTGCAGTGCGCAAGCTGCGCCTGCCCGGCAAGCTCGCCGATTGCTCGCAGAATACCGCCGACGGCGCCGAACTCTTCATCGTCGAAGGCGACTCGGCCGGCGGCTCGGCGAAGCAGGCGCGAAATCGTACCAACCAGGCGATCCTGCCGTTGCGGGGCAAGATCCTCAATGTCGCCAGCTCCGGCCGGGAGAAGCTTGGCGCCAACCAGCAGATTTCCGACCTGATCCAGGCGCTCGGCTGCGGCACGCGCACGAAATATCGCGAAGAGGACCTGCGCTACGACCGCGTCGTCATCATGACCGATGCCGATGTCGACGGCGCCCACATCGCCTCGCTGCTGATCACCTTCTTTTATCAGGAAATGACCGACCTCGTCCGCAAGGGCCATCTCTTTCTCGCCGTGCCGCCGCTCTACCGCATCACGCAGGGCGGCAAGACGCTTTATGCCCGCGACGACCTGCATCGCGCCGAGCTGATGGAGAAGGAATTCACCGGTCGCGGCAAGGTCGAGGTCGGCCGCTTCAAAGGCCTCGGCGAAATGACCGCACAGCAGCTCAAGGAAACCACAATGGATCCCAGGAGTCGCACGCTGTTGCGTGTCGAGATCGACGAGGTGGATTTCGAAGGCACGCGCGGCGCAGTCGACAGCCTGATGGGCACCAAGCCGGAGGCCCGCTTCCGCTTCATCCAGGAACGTGCGGCGTTTGCCGAGAACCTCGATATTTAGCAATTGATAATTGTCAGTCTTCTAATGATTGTCGCGCTGGCAAACCGGCGCGGCAATCGTGCCATTTTGGCCCTCTTCACACACAGAATTGAAGCGCCGGCGACACGCTTTGTTAACGCCGCGCCGATTACAATTGGGGTGCCCATGAAGAGTGAGCCATGACATGCCCGCATTCCAGACTGCTGCAGCTTCCACGCCGATGGTTGATACCCGTGCCTTTCAGCGCGTGGTCGTCAACCTGCAAGGACGATTGATGCTTGCGGACCTGTCGGAATTCGATTGCAAGGCCATCGACATGTCGCCGGGCGACATCCATTTCCAATGCACGGCCTTCCCGCAGGTCGGCGAGCGCATCATTGCCTATGTCGATCATATCGGCCGTCTTGAAGGTGCGGTGGTCAAGCTTGTCGATCACGGCTTCATCGTCTCGCTGCAGGCGACCGAACGCAAACGTGAAAAGCTCGCCGCACAGCTGACCTGGCTTGCCAACAAGCAGGAACTCGGCTTGCCGGAAGACCGCCGGCATGAGCGTATCGCGCCGCGCTCGGCCCGGTCGGAACTCGGCCTCGACGATGGCCGCGTCTATCCTTGCCGCATCATCGACCTTTCCATGTCCGGCGCCGCGGTCGAGATCGAAGTCCGTCCCGCCATGGGCACGCCGGTCCGCCTCGGCAACATGCGCGGCCGCGTTGTTCGTCATTTCCAGGAAGGCGTGGCGATCGAATTCCTGAGCCAGTTGAGCCGAGAGAGTTTCGAAGCTTATCGATAAGCTTTACCGGCTTTCGGACTGTATCGGCCGGCCTCGCGCCGGCCTTTCCATTCGTGGCGACGATATCGACTGTTCCAGTTTGAGCCGTAGAGCCATCATTTCAGCCCAATCGCGCCACGATTCCGCCGCGGCCATCAAAAAAAGATTCAACATTTTTTCGGCGGCCAATAACGCTTCATCGCCACAAAATGCCTCGCGGCAGGTCACACGGCCCATCCTTTCATAATCGCGATTTTTGCAAAGCAACAGCAACGGGCAAAAAAGCGAGCGGCATGTGACATCCCGCAAAACTGGGCTTGAAAAAATATCCATGTTTTTCAGCGTGCTAAACGCCTTTCACTCAAATTCGCATCAATTGCTCCGACAATTTGAGGCGAATTCTCTTCGAATGAAATTCAAATGAAGATAAAATGAATCTAAAGTATTATTCAAAATAGATTATCGTTTTATATTTATGCAATTCAATTTAATACTTGATTTTACGGTTGTTTTTCGCGTCGGATAAAAAACTGTGTGTCATTGTCTCAGCATCACGGGGAGACAAGAACATGCAGATCAAAAGCATCGTGACGGGACTCTACACTTGTATTCTACTTGGCGCAGCAGCCAATACTGCATATGCCTATTCGCCCAACATGATGACGCTCGGACGCACCAATCCGCCGATCGGCCATTACCAGTTCTGCCAGGAATATCCCAAGGAGTGCCTGGGCAACGGCGCCGACCCCGGCCCGATCGAGCTCACGGAAGCCCGCTGGAAGACGCTCCTGCAAGTGAACTACAAGGTCAACAGCACGATCCAGCCCGAGACCGACATGGAAATCTATGGCGTCGAGGAAAAGTGGGAATATCCCAAAACCGTCGGTGACTGCGAAGACTATGTCCTGCTCAAGCGCAGGCTGTTGCAGCAGCAGGGCTTCTCGCCGGCGAATCTGCTGATCACCGTCGTCCTGCAGCCCAATGGCGACGGCCACGCCGTGCTCACTGTGCGCACCGATCGCGGCGATTACATTCTCGACAATATGCGCAACAAGGTGCTGCTCTGGTCGGACACCGAATACACCTATCTCAAGCGGCAGTCGGTCAAGAATTCCGGCCAGTGGGTCAAGATCGAGGACGATCACTCGCCGGCCATCGGCAGCGCGGAATAGTGGCGGAAGGTCAATTGGGATCTTGCTGCTGAACAGTTAAAGGACCGGTCACGTCCCCAATCCCCGTCCCGACCGGCCCTGTCTGGCCGGCCCCGCGTCCCCGGGGCCGGCCTTTTTGTTATCGTGCGCTGTCATGCGCCCAGGAAATGCACCACCTGCAGCACAACAAACCCGTAGATCGTCGCCCAGCCGGCGGTGATGAGCGCGCCGCTCAAAATATCGCTACGGCTATAGGCGCCTTCGCGCCATCCTTCCGCGACCCGGTCGAACAGCAGCGCTGGTCCGGCGAGGAGCGCCAGCAGCCAAGGCGTCCACCGCCGCTCGATCTGAAAGCCGGCGCCTTGCTCCGGCAGGCCTTCCAGCATGGTTCGCGCTGCATCGAGAATCGCCAGTGGCACGGCAAGGCCGACCACAAGGCATATGAAAACGTCACCACCAGACATCATGACAGTACTCTACGCGTCGATTGTTTTGACGATAAGCAGCAACCTTCGTGCCAAGCTCAACTGTTCCAGCCTGGCACAGGCAAGGCTGGTTCAGAATACGTACGGTTAACCTTTCCCCGGACGCTGCTATGGCGAGCGATGAGACTGATGATAAGGCGTTGCCGCTTTTATCCAATGGGTTTCTACTGAAACTCACAGCTTTGATTGGCCTGCTCGCGATGCTGACTGCAGCGCTGACCGTGGCCGGCAAATATTACGGCGACCGGCTCGCCATGGACGACCATACCGAGTCGCGCGAACGCATCCACATCGTCGTCGGCCAGGACGTGCTGGCGCTGCCGGCCAATATGATCCGCTTCCAAAACCAGCGGCATGACGGCCAGGCGGATGCGGTCAGCGTCTATCTCTCCTGGCCGGAGCTCGATGGCTACACGGCCAGTTCCAACGGCCGTTTTTCCGACCCGTCCGGCTCGCAGGACCTTATATTCATTGAATTTTCGCAGAGCGTCATGTCGCGCGACATGTCAGGTCGGCTAGGCCCGATCTATAGCCGCCTCTTCACCGGCGATCCGCAGGCGGGGCCAGCGGGACTGATCCTCCATCATCTCGATCCAAAATCAGGATTCAGCAATGAGGCCGTGCTGACCGGCATGACCAGGACTGGCGAAGCCTATGTCGTCCGCTGCCTCCTGCCACCAGCCGATGCCAAGCCCACCACGGCGGATTGCCAGCGCGACATCCATGTCGGCCATGACCTTACGCTGCTCTATCGATTCTCATCCGAACTTCTGCCCGACTGGGAGATGCTGGATGCAAAAATGCAGGCTTTTGCGCACCAGCATATCCAGAACTAAGCCGGCCTCTGCTTCGCGTCCGCTGTTCGAAACGGGACGAAGCTACGGAAATTTCTCGCAAATGCACAGAAATGCATAAACCCATAGGCCGGAATAAACTGATTGGTAACCCTGACAAACTAGATTTCTCTTTCAAGTCCACTGGGTCCGAGCCCCGGCCAGTCCAACAGCAGCGAAGAGTTAGCATAGTGTTCCAATCCAGATTCCAGTTGCCCGATGTTATGGGCAAGATCGTCAAGACCCTTTGCTCCGTGGTTCTGGCAGTGTCGCTGGGATTCGGGCTGGCCTCTGAAGCAAACGCATCGGCGCGGCCGGCGGCTATCGTCGTCGATGCCAAGACCGGCAAGGTGATGTACCAGGAGGATCCGGACGGCCTGCGTTATCCGGCCTCGCTGACCAAGATGATGACGCTTTATCTCGTCTTCGAAGCCTTGGAGACGGGCCGGATTTCGCTCAATACAAGGGTTCCGGTTTCCGACCATGCCGCCAACCAGGCGCCGTCCAAGCTCGGCGTCCGGGCTGGTGGATATTTTACCGTCGAACAGGGCATCCTGGCGATCGTGACGCGCTCGGCCAATGACTGCGCCACCGCCTTCGCCGAATTCCTCGGCGGCAGTGAACCGCGCTTTGGCAAGATGATGACCGCCAAGGCCCGCAGCCTCGGCATGAACCGGACGGTCTACTATAATGCCAATGGCCTGCCCGATCCGCGCCAGGTGACGACCGCCCGCGATCAGGCCCGTCTCGGCGTTGCGCTGCGTAAGCACTTTCCGGAATATTTCGGCTATTTCTCCACCCGCATGTTCCATTACGGCCGGCAGAACATTCCAAGCCACAACCGCCTGGTTGGCTCCGTTCCTGGCGTCGACGGTATCAAGACCGGTTATACCCGCGCCGCCGGATTCAATCTGGTGACGTCTGCCCAGCTCAACGGCCGCTCGGTCGTCGGCGTGGTGCTCGGCGGCACTTCGACGCCGCAGCGCGACAGCAAGATGCGCCGCCTCATCGAAGCCTATCTGCCGCAGGCCTCGCGCCGCGGCGAAGATGACACCTTCGTCTCCATGCGCTCGAAGAATTCCGTCGAGACGGCTTTCGCCGAACAGACCAAGGACGAACCGGCCGAGAAGGCTGCCGAAGTCGCCACGGCCGACAGTGATGTCGATCTGCCCCACAAGGGCCCTATGCCGGAGACGCGTTACACCGCCGACGATCAGACCTCAGCTGACCAGACGACGGACGATCAGGCTTCCAACGATCAGGCTTCCAACGATCAGGGCGATAGCGACGATCAGGAAGTGGCGTCCACCGACACGTCGAGTGACAATGATGCCGGCAACATGGTGCCCGTTGTGCGTGCCAAGACAATCCGCATGTCGAGCAAGAAAGTCGCTCAGATCGATGCACCCGTTCCCGCGGAAGACCTGACCCGTTCGATGCCGAAGCTTGAACCGAAGACGGAGCAGAAGGTCGATACCGTGACCACCGCCTCCACCAAGTCCGAGCCTGCTCAGAAGGGCTGGGTGATCCAGGTCGGCGCAGCCCCTGGCAAGGAAGAGGCGATGGGTCTGTTGCAGAAGGCGCAGGATAAGGGCGGACGGCTGCTGCGCTCCGCCACGCCGTTCACCGTCGCCTACAATTCCATGTATCGCGCCCGTTTCGGTGGCTTCCGCGACCAGGATGAAGCGGTCAATGCCTGCAAGGCGCTGAAGCGCCGCGGTGTCAGTTGCTGGGCAAGCCTGCGGTAACAAAAATAGGGGTGGCCGTGTTCAAGGCCACCTTCTGAAATCCGGCTGACAAGCAGCCGGATCCCGTCGAAACCTCGATTTGTTTGGTGTACGAGGCAGATATGGCGCAGAATGGAAATTCCAAGGATTTTCCCACCGAGGGCCAGAAGCGCCCGACCAAAGGGATGGGCTTGCTGCCGCTTCACGAAGCGGCGATGCGCCTCGCCAGCATGGGGCTTGATCGCTCGCATGCGAAGACCCGCGACCTCGTCGCCATGCTGCTCGGCCACGGCGCCCGCGCCTGGCGCGGCAGCCAGCCGCTCGCAGAACTCCACCTGCATGTGACGACGCCACTAGGTAAATATCCGGTCCGACTCAGGCTGCGCTAAACCTTCAAAGCAGTCCCAGTTCCGCCAGCTCGCGCTTCAAATCCGCCGGCATGTCGGCCTTCTCGCCTTCGCCGAACAGGTCGGCGGGCACATCCTTGGCTTCGAGATAACGCCAGCCCTGGAAAGGCCGCTTCGGCTGCGGCATGGTCTCGATCACTTCCGGGCCGAGGATCAGCTTGCAGCGGCCGATGCCGTCGGCATCGGTGAATTCCTCGATGTCGAGCAGCTTCTGCCGCGCAGAAAGCTGGCCCTTGATCACCCAATAGAGCGAGCCGCCTTCGAGCAGGTCGGCCTGCCGTTTCGGCACCATGCGGGTGATGTGATAGGAATGCGGCTCACGGCCCTCGGCGATTGCCTTCAGGCAGCGTTCCGCCACCCATTCCCTGAGGTCCTCGATGGACTCGGCGCCGACGCACAGTTTGATAAGATGAAGTGCCATGGCCTTTTCATCCGCCAATGCGCCGACGCCGTCAATTCGGAAATCGAGGATATCAACACTCGACGACATTGACGGCGAGACCGCCGGTGGAGGTTTCCTTGTATTTCTCGCTCATGTCGTTGCCGGTCTGGCGCATGGTCTCGATGCAGGCATCGAGCGGCACAAAATGCTGGCCGTCGCCCTTGAGCGCCAGTGACGCAGCGGTGACTGCCTTGACGGCGCCCAGCGCATTGCGCTCGATGCAGGGCACCTGCACAAGGCCGGCAACCGGATCGCAGGTCATGCCAAGATGGTGTTCGAGCGCGATTTCGGCGGCATTCTCGACCTGTTCGGGCGAAGCGCCCATCACGGCCGCAAGACCGGCCGCCGCCATCGCCGCCGCAGAGCCCACCTCGCCCTGACAGCCGACCTCGGCACCGGAGATCGAAGCATTGTGCTTGATGATACCGCCTACCGCCGCCGCCGTCAGCAAGTAGTCGCGGATGCCGTCCTGGTCCCAGTCTTCATGGAAATGCTGGTAATAGCGGATCGTCGCCGGAATGACGCCGGCGGCGCCATTGGTCGGGGCCGTGACGATGCGGCCGCCGCCGGCATTTTCCTCGTTGACCGCCATGGCGTAGACGGAGAGCCAGTCATTGGCGAGCAGCGGGTTGACCTTATTCGAACGCCATTCTTCCTGTAGCTTGTCATGGATCTGCTTGGCGCGGCGCCGCACCTTCAATCCGCCTGGCATGATGCCATCGACGGCAAGCCCGCGATCGATGCAGGAGCGCATCGCATTCCAGACCTTGTCGAGCTTTTCGTTCAGAGCCTCGCGGCTCATCGTCATCTCTTCATTGGCGCGTTTCATCTGGGCGATCGTCAAGCCCGAGCGCGCCGCCATGTCAAGCATCTGCTTGGCGCTGGCAAAGGGATAGGGCACCTTCTGGGCTTCGGCCTTCCTGGCGTTGCGCATCTTTTCCAGCTCGAGGTCCGTGACCACGAAGCCGCCGCCGATCGAATAGTAGACCTGCTTGAGCAGAAGCCGCCCTGCCCCGTCGAAAGCCTGGAACATCATGCCGTTGGCATGGCCCGCAAGCGGCGTCTTTTTGTCCAGCGCGAGATCTTCCTTCGGCTGGAAATGATAGGCCGGGTGGCCGGGCGGTATGATCTGGCCGGTGCGTTGCACATCCGCCACCATTTCGTCCATCTTGTCAGGATCGATCGTATCGGCCTTGGCGCCGGTCAGGCCCAGGATCACCGCTCTGTCCGAGCCGTGGCCGATACCGGTATAGGCGAGCGAGCCATGCAGGCTGGCCTTGATCGCCGCAACCTTGGCGCCGGCCGGCCGCGGCCAATCGGGCGACAGGATCAGGTCGAGAAACATGTTCGCCGCCGTCATTGGCCCCATCGTATGCGAACTCGACGGGCCAATACCGATCTTGAAGACGTCGAACACCGAAAGAAACATTGGCTACCACCTTGCTGCCGAAATCGGGAATGTCGCAAACTAATCTAGTTCGCTGCGTGCCGCGCGCCGAACTTCCGCCAGCGGCTGGCATCCGCGYGACATGATTCCCTGCGAAACTTTCATATAGGCGCGAATCCGTGCAAGGAGAAGGCATGACCATCATTGACTATATCGCCGTGCTTTTCTTCGTCGGTTCGTGGGCGCTGTTCACCTGGGTTTCAGGCGCGGAGCGCCGGTTCGGGCGGATCAGCCTCACCCGCGCCATGGCGATCCACCGGGCCAACTGGATCAGGACGTCGCTGACCCGCGATCTCAAGATGATCGACACGGCGATCATGGCCGGACTACAGAACGGCACGGCCTTCTTCGGCTCAGCCTCACTCATTGCTCTCGGCACGTCTTTCGCGCTGCTCGGTGCCACCGATCAGGCCGAGGCATTGTTCCATGACTGGCCGATGCTTTTCCACAGCAGCCGCACTGCTTTCGAAATCAAGGTCGGCGGCTTGTCGGCCATCTTCGCCTATTCCTTCTTCAAGTTCGGCTGGTCCTACCGTCTGTTCAACTATTGCTCGATCCTGTTCGGCAGCACGCCGATGTACAGCGAGGCGATCAAGGATACGC